>JBFHEQ010000110.1:0-8611 GCA_041584075.1 Hydrogenophaga sp. | reverse complement strand
GCATCCGCCTGGAGCAGGTCGTCCCCTGCCCAGACCTCCAGAAAGTCGCCGAGGATGAAGAGGGCATCCGGCTGCTCGTGTGCAGGGCGCTCCATGAATGCCTGCCACCGGCGAAACGTGGCCGGCTCCGAGGCCTACAAGTGCAGGTCGGAAATGAAATCGACCGCTTGCCAGTGCGCGGGCGTGCGCAGCGGGATCAAGCGGTCGAGCGGGGTCAAGGACATGGGGTCGGGCCGCGGGCTGCGACCCCATCATGGGAATCAGACGAGCACAGCCTTTTCGATCACGACGTCTTCTTTCGGTACGTCGTCGTGGAATCCCTTGCGGCCTGTCGGCAGACCTTCGATCTTTTTCACGATCTCCGAGCCCGACACGACCTTGCCGAACACGGTGTAGCCCCAGCCCTGGGCGCTGGGCGCCGTGTGGTTGAGGAAGCCATTGTTGGCGACGTTGATGAAGAACTGCGCGGTCGCCGAGTGCGGGTCGTTGGTGCGAGCCATGGCGATGGTGTAGAGCTCGTTCTTGAGGCCATTGTTGGCTTCGTTCTGGATCGGCGCGTCCGTGGGTTTCTGGGTCATGCCGGGTTCGAAGCCCCCGCCCTGGACCATGAAGCCCGGAATCACGCGGTGAAACACGGTGTTGTTGTAGTGGCCCTTGTTCACATACGACAGGAAGTTGGCGGCCGACAGCGGCGCCTTTTCAGCGTCGAGTTCAACGGTGACCACGCCATGGTTGGCGATGTGCAGTTCGACTTTGGGATTGGCCATGTTTATTTCTCCAGTGTGGCTTTGAGGATGGTGATCGGCGTGGTGGGCACGTTTTGGTGCATGCCCTGGTTGCCGACCGGAACCGATTTGATCTTGTCCACCACGTCCATTCCCGTGACGACTTTGCCGAAGACGGTGTACCCGTAGCCATCGGGGCTGGGGGCGTTCAGCGGTGCGTTGTCCACCAGGTTGATGAAAAACTGCGACGTGGCCGAGTTGGGGTTGGACGTGCGGGCCATGGCGATGGTGCCACGGTCGTTTTTGAGGCCATTGCTGGCCTCGAGTGCCACCGGTGCGCGCGTGGTCTTTTGTTTCATCTGTGCGGTGAAGCCGCCGCCTTGAATCATGAAGTTGTCGATGACGCGGTGGAACACTGTGCCTTCGTAGTGTTTGTCCTTCACGTACTGCAGGAAATTTTCAACCGACAGGGGTGCCTTGGCTGAATCAAGGGCAATGACGATGTCACCCATGGAGGTGGTCAGGCGCACGCGGGGCGCGGCATCTTGAGCCCATCCCGCAGCTGGCATGGCCAGCGCCAGGGTAGCGGCGGCTAATAGTTGGCTTAGCCGGCGGCGGGTGGAAGCGCTTGCAGCAGTGTTCAAGCCAGTGTTGGCCTGCGAATCGATACGGAACATCAAACCGGTCCTTCGTAAAAAATCTTCCACTGATCCTCCTCCCGGATCCAGTATTGCCGTTTGGTGAGTCCGCGGGTCTGGCCTTGGGCCACTTCACCGAAGGTCACCACCATGGTGTCGTCCTTGTCGCGCCAGTTGAGCATGGAGAGGTCCTTGAGCTGAACTTCGCGGGCGCCGAGGGCCTTGACCTCGCTGGTCATGCGGGGCCACCAGTCGTTCAGGTTCTGCCCCTGATTGTTGAACTGCTCGGAATAGTGGGTGCGCAACTGTTCGAGGTTGCCCTTGCTCTTGGACTGGCGCCATGCTTCCAGCGAAGCATGAAAGCGCCGGCGGTCCTGATCGAGAACAGAGGGCTCAACCCAGTTGAGTTCGTTGGCGATCACCACGGGGGTGGTTCGGGTTTCAACCCGTGCCAGAATGCTCTCGAAGTCTGGATTGGACAGCACCACGCAACCTTCGGACGCCTGTGGCGGGCGGGCGAACTGCTCCGAGGGAGAACCGTGCAGCCAGATGCCGCTGCCTGTCTTGCCTCGTTGCACGTCCAGCGCATTGGGGTAGTTGATGGGCAAGGCGCCCGAGCCGTAGAGGTCGGGCAATTTGTTGGGGTCCAGGCTGCTGGTGATGTAGTACACGCCGACAGGTGTGCGCAAATCACCTTCCAGCAGCTTGTCGATGCCGGACTGGCCAACCGAGATGTAGTAATCGCCGATCAGCCTCAGCCGGGCAGGCGCTTGCTCCGTGCCTCTGGCTGCCTGCGTGTCACCGCCCACGTTTTCGAACAGGTAGAGGCGAGAGCGCGAGGCATCCACCGCAATGGCGTGTCGGCTCTGGGCCGACAGGCTGAGAAACTGGGTCGGAACGGCGCCTTCAGGTGGACGCTCGGTCAAGGCCAGCAGTCGGCGGCGTGACTGCTCGCGCAACACGCTGAGTTGTTGTTCGGCGGCCAGTGCCTTGGTGTCGGGCACGTCGCCCAATGTCCGGATGGGGCGTGTCTGCAATGTGAGCAAATCGCCCAGGACCAACTGGGCCAGCTGGAAGTTGGGGTGGTCCCGGGTGAGCGCTTCTGCTTGTTCCAGGGCTTCGCGGTGCCGCGCCTGCCGGACCAGTTCATAGATGTTCACCAAGCGGGACTCGGCCTTGCCCATCAGCGGTTCGGTGAGCTTGAGCGAAGCTTCGGAAAGGCCCACATTCATCAGCCCGGACGCCCGCGCCGGATTGCGCTGGATCTTGGCCAGCGCACTGTTGAGCAGGGAAGGGGCCGGCGCTGAAGCAGGTTCGGCAGCCGGCGCAGGGATGGGCCCTGGCTCGGCGGTGTCACCGTTGGAGGCGCCACCCACGTATGAGGAAATCAACCAGACGACAGTGGCGGTGGCGGCCAAGCCGCTGGCACCCACGGCCCAGCGGTAGGAGCCGCCTTGTCCCGACCCGGGGTACGTGGCGGAAACGCTGGCGTGGCCCCTTTGAAAATACCGGCGACCTGCCATCAGGATCCCGTCGCTTCGCGCACGATCAACCAGCGACCGCCGCTCTTGACGAAGTCCAGCGTTTTGCGGCTGGTGACATTGAACGTGTCGGAGCTGTAGGCCTGGCGGAACTGGGCAGAGGCCCGGTCACCGTTGACCGTCACGCTCAGATCGCTCACGTCGACCTCGATGCGCGCACGGGGGACGATGCGAGCCTTGCGTTCGGCTTCCCATGCGCTTCGGGACTGGCCATCGCCTGGCGTGAAATTGGGAGCGTAGGCACCCAGGTAGCTCGACATGTTGCGGCTGGACCAGGCTTTCGCCCAGGCGGCAACCGCTGCTTCGACATCGCCTTGTGCATTGCCGGTGTCGGTGCTGGTGGCTGCGGCAGGCGCCGGTGCGGCGGCGGCTGGTTTTGCGGCCGGGGTGGCCGCAGCTACGGTGGCTGGAGCCTGTGCAGGCGCACGGGCGTTCTTCGCGTCCGCGCCAAACAGGTTGCGGATCAGGCTGAGCTTGGGGGCCACGGCGGCATTGCCCGAGTCCAGTTGCAAGGCTTTGCTGTAGGCCTGGCTGGCGAGCTTGGCATAAACGTCACCCAGGTTCTCATGGGCGGTTGCGTAGCTTGGGTTGGTGCGAATGGCCATTTCCAGGGCTGCACGGGCCTTGTCGAACTGGCTCTGGCCGGCATACAGCACCGCAAGGTTGTTGTAGGGCTCTGGCAGCTCGGGGAACTCTTCGGTCAGTTTGGAGAAGGTTGTGATGGCGTCGGCGGGCTTGCCACCTTCGGTCTGGATCACCCCCTTGAGAAAGCGCATCTGGGGATCTTTGGGCTTGGCCGCCAGGTAGGCGTCGACCTTGGTCAGCGCGTCGCTGAGCTGACCGGCACGCATCAGACGGTTCACTTCAGCGTAGTCGTCAGACTGCGCCATGGCGAGGGGAGCGCTCAAAGCTGCCGCGACCGCCACCGACAGCGCCATCAAACGCAAAGGGGCAGTAATCAGGGCGCGGTGTTGGCTGCGAACCGGGCGTGACAGAAGGGGCTGGTGGTGAGCGGGTTGGGACATGGGACCTCAGGTGGCGAATGCGGGCAAACCGAAGACCGCGAGCGGGTCGGAAGAGGAACTATAGCCGCTGGGCAGGCGGTGAAGCGCAGCCCGGCTGGCTATACTGATGGATTGTATCTGAGGGTGTAAGTCCAACGACTGCCCCGGTGGCAACGATCTGTCAACGCCCCCCCGATCACCAGCCGCATGCACCCGGATCTCCAGGCTGTCTCATGGGCTGGAGTTCCTGTTTGTCTCCAAATGCCGACTTTACGACCACGAGCTGCCGGTTTTGGGTCTGCGCACTGATCACTGTTGCATGACGCCGGATACGCCCACAAGCCTGACCATTTTTCATGACTCTACGCCTATTCAATTCCTTGTCGCGCCAGGTCGAGGACTTCCAGCCCATGGAACCCGGGCATGTTCGCATGTACGTCTGCGGCATGACCATTTACGACCTGTGTCACATTGGTCATGCCCGGATGATGATGGCGTTCGATGTGATCCAGCGCTGGTTGAAGGTCAGCGGCTATCGCGTGACGTATGTGCGCAACATCACCGACATTGACGACAAGATCATCCAGCGCGCCGTGGCGAGGGGCATCACCCTCAAGGCCCTGACCGAGGAGATGACGGCGGCGATGCACCAGGATATCGCTGCCCTGGGCATAGAGCCGCCGTCGGAGGAGCCGCGCGCGACCGCGTATGTGCCCCAGATGCTCTCACTCATCGAGGCGCTGGAGGAGAAAGGACTGGCTTACCGGGCTGCAGATGGTGACGTCAACTTCGCGGTGCGCAAGTTTCCTGGCTATGGGAAGCTGTCGGGCAAGTCCCTGGACGATTTGAGGGCCGGTGAGCGCGTGGCGGTGACCAGCGAGAAAGAAGATCCGCTGGATTTTGTGCTGTGGAAGGCAGCCAAGCCGTCGGAACCTGCCGAGGCTCAATGGGACAGCGCCTATGGGAAAGGCCGCCCTGGCTGGCATATCGAGTGTTCGGCCATGTGCGGTGCCTTGCTGGGCGAGACTTTCGACATCCATGGCGGGGGCGCCGATCTGCAGTTCCCTCATCACGAAAACGAAATTGCGCAGTCCGAAGGCGCCCATGGCAAGCCGCTGGCGCATTACTGGATGCACAACGGGTTTGTGCGGGTGGACAACGAAAAAATGTCCAAAAGCCTGGGCAACTTTTTCACCATCCGTGAAGTGCTGGAAAAGTACGATGCGGAAACGGTTCGTTTTTTCATCGTCCGAACCCATTACCGCAGCGCACTCAATTACAGCGATGCGCATCTGAATGATGCGCGTGCGGCATTGAAGCGGCTTTACACGGCGCTGGGCAGTGCGCACCCCGCTGTGGTGGAGCAGATCGATTGGCAGCAAAGCCATGCCCGGCGCTTTGCGAGCGCCATGAACGAAGACTTTGGGACGCCGGAGGCGGTGGCGGTGTTGTTTGAACTCGCTGCAGAAGTGAACCGCACGGCGGATGCAGGCCTGGCCGGGCTGCTGAAAGCGCTGGGTGGCACGCTGGGCTTGCTGCAGGGCGATCCCCAGGCCTTTTTGCAGGGGGGTGGCACGGCTTCGGGCGCTGGACTCGACGAAGGCGCCATTGCCGCTCAGATTGAGGCGCGCGCCGCGGCCAAAGCCGCCAAGGATTTTGCCGAAGCGGATCGCATTCGCCAGGCTTTGCTGGCGCAGGGCATTGTGCTGAAAGACAGTGCGAGTGGCACGACCTGGGAGCGCAGCTGATGGCGCCCACCGCCCTGCCCGAATTTGGCTCGGACGCCCCACCGTATTGGGCTGAGGCCTGCCGCCACCTGATGAAGCGCGACCGGGTGATGAAGAAGCTGATCCCCCAGCACAGCGGCGTGAGCCTGCAGTCGAGAGGCGATGCCTTTGTGACGCTGGCGCGCAGCATCGTGGGGCAACAGATATCGGTGAAGGCCGCCCAGTCGGTCTGGGAGCGTTTTGTGCTGCTGCCCAAGAAGCTGGTTCCTGCCCAGGTGTTGAAACTGAAAGTGGACGACATGCGTGCGGCGGGTTTGTCGGCCCGCAAGGTGGAGTACCTGGTGGACCTGGCGCTGCACTTCGCCAACAACCAGGTGCATGTGGACGCCTGGGCGGAGATGGATGACGAGGCGATCATTGCCGAGCTGGTGGCGATCCGGGGCATTGGGCGATGGACAGCCGAGATGTTTCTGATCTTTCACCTGATGCGACCCAACGTGCTTCCGCTGGATGACAACGGTCTTCAAAATGGCATCAGTCGCTGCTATTTCTCGGGAGAGCCGGTGAGCCGCAGCGAGATCCGTGAGGTTGCCGCGTCCTGGGCTCCTTACGCCAGCGTGGCGACTTGGTATATTTGGCGCTCGCTGGATCCAGTCCCTGTGGCTTATTGAGCGGCTTTCACGGCCGTTTCACCGCAACGCGCGGCAACCGATTCATGACCCCCGTGGCTCGCAGCTGAAGTTGCCGAGCGCTGGGTCCAGGCAAGACCAGGATTTTGGAGTGACACCTTGGCCAAAAAGAATTTTCTCGACTTTGAGCAACCGATTGCCGAGCTCGAGAGCAAGATCGAAGAGCTGCGCTATGTGCAGACCGAGTCGGCGGTCGACATTTCTGCGGAAATCGAGCAGTTGTCGGGCAAGAGCCTGCAGCTGACCAAAGACATTTACAGCAACCTCACGCCCTGGCAGATCACCAAGATAGCCCGGCATGCGGACCGCCCTTACACGCTGGACTATGTGAGGGACATCTTCACGCATTTCCAGGAATTGCATGGTGACCGCCATTTTTCCGACGATCTGAGCATTGTGGGTGGCTTGGCGCGTTTCAATGGCCAGCCGTGCATGGTGCTGGGCCATCAGAAAGGCCGTGACACCAAGGAGCGTGGCCTGCGCAACTTCGGCATGACCAAGCCCGAGGGTTACCGCAAGGCGCTGCGTCTGATGAAGCTGGCTGAAAAGTTCAAGCTGCCGGTCTTCACCTTTGTCGACACGCCGGGTGCCTATCCCGGTATCGACGCTGAGGAGCGCGGACAGTCCGAGGCGATCGGCCGCAACATCTTTGAAATGGCCCAGCTGGAAGTGCCCATCATCTCCACCATCATCGGTGAGGGGGGGTCGGGTGGCGCGCTGGCGATTTCGGTGGCCGATCAGGTGCTGATGCTGCAGTATTCCGTGTACTCGGTGATCAGTCCGGAAGGCTGCGCCTCCATTTTGTGGAAAACCAGCGACCGGGCCAGCGAAGCGGCCGATGCGCTGGGCATCACGGCACACCGCCTCAAGGCTTTGGGGCTGGTGGACAAGATCGTGAACGAGCCCGTCGGTGGTGCGCACCGCGATCACCGGCAGATGTCGGCTTTTCTCAAGCGCGGCCTGGCCGACGCCTGGCGGCAGCTGTCGGACCTCAAGGTGAAAGAGCTGATCGACCGCCGCTATGCGCGCCTCAACAGCTATGGCCGTTTCACCGACACCAAAGCCGACGGCAAATCGGACAAGCGCTGACGTGGGCGACCCGGCCAACCCCTGCGATGGGGCGCTGGCCCGTTGGTGTGAACGCTGGCGGTTTCATCCGGATGGTGGGCACGCTGCTGTCGCCGTGGCTTTCAGCGGCGGGGCAGACTCGACGGCATTGCTGCTGGCCGCTCACCGGCGCTGGCCGGGGCGGGTGGTTGCTTTGCATGTGCACCACGGATTGCAGGCGGCGGCGGATGACTTTGAGTGTCATGCGCGCTGTTTTTGCGCTGCGTTGAAAATTCCCTTGTTGGTTGAGCGGGTTCAGGCGGGTGCCGCTCCCGGTGAAAGTCCGGAGGACGCTGCGCGGCGTGCGCGTTACACCGGCCTGGGGCGGATGGCGGCTTCTGCCTCAGCCGCCTGTGTGCTGCTCGGGCAGCACGCCGACGATCAGGCTGAAACCGTGTTGCTGGCACTGAGCCGGGGGGCGGGCTTGCCGGGCCTGGCGGGGATGTCGGAGCGATTTGATCGGGCAGGGGCATGCTTCGCGCGCCCCTTGCTGGAGGTTTCGGGCAGTGCCATCAGGTCTTGGCTCGACGCGGTTGGGCACACTTATGTGGACGATCCCACCAACGGGGATCAACGCTTCACACGCAACCGCATTCGCGGCCGTCTGACGCCGGCATGGGCAGAGACGTTTCCTGGTTATCGCGAGGCGCTGGCGCGGAGTGCACGCCATGCGGCACAAGCCCAGGTGCTGCTTGACGCGTTGGCAGACCTGGACCTGGAGCGGGTAGGGTGTCCGCCCCGAATCGCTGATTTGCAGGTTTTGGCGCCCGACCGGCAGGCCAATGTGGTGCGGCGTTGGCTGAAGCGGGGCTGGGGCGCGGCACCGAGCGAGGCGCAGTTGCGCGAGTTGCTGGATCAGGTGGACGTGTGCCGCACACGGGGTCACCGCATTGCCCTCAAGATCGCCAGCGGTCACGTCACCCGCGATCGCGAGTGGCTGGCTTACGCCCCACCGATATAATTTCAGGGTTTGCCCGAAGCCGGCTGCGGGGCATGGACGCTCTGGGTTGCCGGCACTTTCCCGCGCTGACAACCGTTTTCTTTTCACCATAGACCAACCCGATTTCCACCCGATGGCATTGATAGTTCACAAGTACGGCGGCACCTCGATGGGGTCGACCGAGCGCATCCGAAACGTGGCCAAGCGCGTGGCCAAATGGCACCGTGCCGGCCACCAGAT
>JBFHEQ010000109.1:0-8639 GCA_041584075.1 Hydrogenophaga sp. | reverse complement strand
GGAGAACTTCCGCCCCGGCGTCATGGCTCGCATGGGCATCGACCTGGCCGCTTTGCGCACCAGCCGCCCGGAGCTGATCACCTTGTCCATCCCGGGCTTTGCGTCCAACGACGAACTGCGCCGCGACTGGCGCGCGTTCGAAAGCGTGATCAACGCTCAATCGGGCGTGTTCACCGACATGGGCCTGAACCGTGTGCTGATGGGCATCAACCCGTCGTTTTCGCCTTTGCCCCTTGCCTCGGCCTACGGCACCATGCTGGCAGCCTCGGCCGTGGTGCTGGCGTTGCAGGCGCGTGAGCGCACCGGCCTGGGCGACCAGGTAGAGGTGCCGCTGGCGTCGGCGGTGATGGAGGGTCTTTCCTACAACTCGATCAAGATCGACAACTACCCCGAGCGCTACAAGACGCAGCGCGAGAAGGAGATCGAACGCAGGCGCACCGAGGGTCTGCCGATGAACCTGTCCTACGACGACCTCCAGGAACTGCTGGATCCTTTCTACCGCAGCTACAAGTGCAAAGATGGCCGCATGTTTTACGTGGTGTGCCCGAGCCACAAACACCACGCCAAGCGTTGCCTGCAGGCACTGGGTCTTTACGATGAGCTGGTGGCTGAGGGTTTGAATGAGGAAGAGGACACCTACCTGCCGGTGAGCCAATGGAAGAGCGATGTCTCGCTGGGCGTCTACCCGTTGCCCAAGGCCTGGGCCGACAAGATTTCCGCCCGCATGAAAGACGTCTTCATGACGCGCACAGCCAAAGAATGGGAACGCATTTTCGGGCGCGGCAAGTTTCCCGGCGCGCCCCACCGCTGGCTGCAGGAGTGGATCAACGATGACCACGCCGAGACCGCCGGCCTGATGGTGGAGGTAGACGACCCCGAATACGGCCCCATGACCCAGCCAGGCCCCATGGTCTGGCTGGAAGAAAGCGCACTCGAGATGGTGAGCCCGCGCCCGCGTCGCACCGTGACCTTCGAGCAGGCGCTGAAGGCACTCTCGGCCATAGAAACCAAGCTGCCCCGCGTGCGTCAAAAAAATGCACGCGATGGCTGGCTCGATGGCGTGCGCATCCTCGACCTCTGTAATGTGATCGCAGGCCCCCATTCGGTGGCCTACCTCGCGCGCTTTGGCGCCAAGGTCATCAAGCTGGATCCGGCCAAACCGTTTTACGACTGCTGGAACACGGTGATCTTCGGCATGTCGCACATGCGCGGGAAACGTTCCGTGCTGACCGATATCACGCAGTCGGAAGGCCGTGCGATCCTCGAAGAACTGGTCAAGGCCAGCGATGTCATTGTGTGGAATGCCCCCGACCGCCAGGTGCAATCCATGGGGCTGGACGCCGAGAGCCTGAAGAAACTCAACCCCGATGCCATCTTCTGCAAGCTCGATTGCTTCAGCGGCCCGCGCCCCGGCCCACGCACCGGCTATCTCGGCTATGACGACCTGGTGCAGGCCACCACCGGCATCATGACGCGGTTCGGTGGCTCCATGGACACGCCCGAGGAGCACGCCCATGTGGGCACCATCGACGTGATGTGCGGTTTCGGCGGCTCGTTGGGCATTGCGGCGGCCCTGTATCAGAAGCTGAAAACCGGCCGTACCGGGCGTCCGCGCACGTCCTTGTCCGCGCTGAGCAATCTGGCGCAAATGCCTTTCTGTTACGACTATGCGCGCCGCGGTTTGTTCGATGAGCCCGCTGGCCGGGAAGTCGTGGGCTTCGACGCACTGTCCCGCTTTTATTACACCTCGTCCGACCGGTTCGTGTTGCTCAGCGCCTATGAGGTCGACCTGCCCCGGTTTGACAAGGTAGAGGGTCTGGAAGGGCTGTCCCAAGTGCCGAAAGAGGAGCGCGCGGCGTTTCTGGCGCAGGCGTTCATGAACGCGCGCGCAGTCGATTGGGTGGAGCGCCTGCAGGCTGCCGACATTGGTGCAGCGATCTGCGAAAACATCGAGTCCATTCGCGTTTACAACAGCCGCCCGGCCGACGGGAAGCCCGGCACCGATCAAGGCAGCTACGCTTTTTCTGTTTATGCCGATCACCCCAGTGGCCATACGGTGACGCAACTGGATCCGTTCGCCATTCGTCCCCGGCGCGGCAAGATTTATGCACTGGAAGCGGCGGAGCAATATGGCGCATCGACCCGTGCGGTGCTCAAGGAGATGGGCAAAGGCGACGAAGAAATCGATGCCTTGTTGTTGTCAGGAGTGGTGAGCGAGCGCTGGAGTCAGCAGTACCTGCCCGACTGATAGGGCACACGAGATCTCGGTAGGGCAGAGCACGGGAGGGGTTTGTCCCGAGTGGCCCCGTTCATGCGGCGCCGGGGGGGCCTTCGGTGCCCGGCGACAGCGGTTCGCCCAGCGGAAACTTGCGCCGTTTGAATTCGGGCACACGCAGGTTGTCCGCATGGACCACCCAGGCCCGCCCCGGCAGTTGCAACTGGCGTTCGATATCGTCAGGGGTGAGTGCGAGCAGGTCGGCGCCCGGGCGAAGTTCGACCACGGCCACGTATTGGCGGCGCTCCGCGAAAACCGGGCAGGGTCTGCGCATGACCCACAGGCGGCGCACGGCCTTCAACGGGCCGAGGGCGTCGCTGAGGTCGAGCCATTCGTCGGCGCCCAGGTCGTGGGGTTGCACCTGCTCGAGCAAAAGTTCCTCGGAAGACACCGCTTCCCTGGCGCGCGTTTCCAGGATGTCGAACTGTTCGAGTTTTGCCCGCCAGTGGCGTCGATCGTCTGCGGTGGAGGTTTGAAAAGGCAGGCGGTCGACGAGTCCCAGCGCCGCCTGCGCAGCCGCCTGCCCCATTTGTGGGGCATGCTGGACCAGCCATTGAAAATGTTCCAGCGCTTCCGGGTTGTTGTGCCGGCTGCCAGCCTCGGCCAGGCGCCAGCGTGCAACCGCCATCTTCGGGTCTCGCTGCACAGCAAGCCGGAACAAGGGCAGGGCCTGTTTCTCTCCGTGCACCCGGTCGACCCATAGCGCCAGTTGTTGTGTGGTCGGCGCATCCAGGCTGACCAGCCGTGGCTTTAGGGCCGCTATGCGCGCAAGGTCCCGCTGTGCACCGTGGTGCACAGCCAGCCAGCGAGCCCGGTGATCGCTCCACCAGAGCTGGTCAAAGTGCCGGATCACCCGGGACAGCGATTCACCGAGCAGGGCGCCTGCGTGGTGGCGTGAGGGTGGAGGGACCACCAGCGGCGCTTTCAGGGCTTCGACCCGTTCCCGCGTGGTGGGGTGGGTGTCCGTGTGGTGCGAGAGCTCGGCGCGAATGGCCGCAAGGCCCCTTTCCAGCTCTTCGGGCTTGGGCGGGGCGAGTTTGTGGGTGGCCAGCCAGGCATAGGGTTTGAGTTCGGGCTCGGACCGATGGGTCGCCTGGCCCCAGTAGTCGAACCACCAGGACTGTGACATCTGGGGGGCTCGCAAGGCGATTTCGATCAAGGCATGGGCTTGCGTGTCGGAACCTACCAGACGGGCCGCAGCCCGATCGGCGGTGTATTCCTCCTGACGGGCCAGTGCGAAGCTGCGGGCGGCGAGGCGCGGCGCGTACCAGTGGACGAAACCCCGCGTCAGCCAGGTGTAGAGGTTGTCGCGGTCCGGTGGGCGATCCAGTGGCTGATCGGCCAACCTGGACCAGGTCTCGCGGCTGCGATAAAGCCAGGTTGCGAGCTTCCCGTCGCCGCCGCGCAAGTGGGCATATTCGTGGGCCAGAACCGCCAGCAGGCGGGGCTTGTTGATCGTGAGCAACAACGGCAATCCGATGCCGAGCGTGTTGCGGGCCGGGCCGATCAGTCCCAGGCGAGGTTGCTGCGTGATGCAGGCGTTGTATTCAGCGTGGATCAGAACCTGGTGGATGGATGGACCATCCAGCCGTTTTTTCAGCCGGTCCAGGGCACGGTAGAGCTCGGGGGCCTGTTCACGGGAGAGTGCCAGGCCTTCGGGTTGGGGCAAGCGGGTGAGCAATGCACGGAGTGCGACCCAGCAAAGGCCCACTCCGCTCAAGCCGGCCCCGATCATGGAGACATAACGACCCCTCTCGAACATCTCCCAAGCCAGGTAGACCACGGCCACACCCAAGGCGATCGTGGCCAAGGTGTAGACGTAGCCCAGCGACGCGAACCAGGCGACCGTGCGCCGGTAGGTTGCGGGCTGTTCCTGTGCATCGATCTCGCTCTTGCGGACCAGATGCAGGAAGTCGGTCTGGTTCATGGCCGGTAACTCTATCACCGCCACCTTTCGCCACGGGCGAACGTTCAGGGCTTCCGGGCGAAAAAAATGCCGCTCCAGCCCAGGCTGGAGCGGCCACAAGATTCGCGCGTCTCTGATGGGCCACGGCCCCGCGCGTTTCTGGAAACCAGGCGGCAGACGAGTCCACCGCCTTACCTCACCTCACATTCAAGCGGCTGCGCGCTCAGAAATCGTGGCGGACGCCCAGTGCAAACAGGGAGCCGTCAGACGTCTTGTTGCCTGAGCCGTCCTTGACTTCGACGTCCCGGTAGCCGGCATACAGGCGGGTGCGCTTGGAGAGGGCGTAGGTCGCGCCAAAACCGAAGCCCGATGCCTTGCCCGAGGTCGCACCACCGATTTCGGTCTTGCTGTTGGCATACGAGGCCGACAGCCTCACGTTGCCCACGGGCACTTCAACACCCAGCGTCAATTCGGTGTCGTCACCATTGGCATCGGTGCCAGAGCGGGTGTTGTACCCGACGGACAGCGCAGCAACGCTCATGTCGTACGCAGCAGCCAGTTGCAAGTACTGGTCGTCCGAAGCTTTCTGGTCCTGGTAGGCGAGCGCCACGTTCACAGGGCCATTCTTGTAGCCGGCCAGCAAAGCGGTGATCGTGCTGTCGGCGTCGTCGGACTGGTCAAAGGCGTAAGACAAGCCGCCATAGACGCCACCCATGTTGGGCAGGTCGTAGCGGATCTGGCTGTTGGCACGGCTGCTGTAGTCGGCGCTGGCAGACGACTTGAACACGCCGTTGTTGGCCGGCGTGAACGAAGAGTCGAAGATCGCCTTGCTGACCGCCAGAGCGCGGGCATCGTCATAGACGGTGTAGCCACGGCCCAGGGTCAGCTTGCCGAACCCGCCCATCAGGCCCATGCTGGCCTCGCCCTTGAAATCGGGAGACTGCACGGCACCCGTGCTCATGTCGATGCGCTGCTCGAACTTGAAATGGGCCTTCAGGCCACCACCCAGGTCTTCGGTGCCACGCAGACCCCAGCGCGACGTGGTCAGGCCACCGTTGACCATTTTGGTGGTGCTGTCACCGTTGACTTTTTCAGAGCCAATGCCCACGTCGGCACGGCCGTAGAGCGTGACCGATGATTGCGCCATGGCGCCGGAAGCCGCGGCCAGCACGGCCAGGGCGATCAGGTTCTTTTTCATGAAAAACTCCATTACAGGGATTGACGGGGCCGCTGACCACGGTGGTGTGAGGCCCCGCCCGTCGCGGACCGCGATCGGGTAGCGGTATTTCAGCAACCGCGCAATAAACGCCTGTGACAGATCGGATTTTTTTCGCTGTTGTGGTGGCTGCGATACATCGGTGTTCTGCAGATCCCCCGCAGCCTCGTGAAACAGGCCTGAGTCTCGGCATGCCAGCGGCCGAGGTGCGCGATTGACCACGCTGTTCTGGATCGGACAATAAAAAACCCCGCACGTGTGGGTGCGGGGTTCTGCGCAAGCGGCTGCGAGGGTCAGGCGGCCTTGGCGAGAGTTTGCCCCCGGCGTTCGGCCTTCACGGGAGATGTGGTGTTGGCATTTTTGGCGCTTTCTTCCAGCTGCATGGACAGATCCAGCAAGACAGCCTTTGTCGTGTAGTAGCGGTCCAGGCGCCAGTCCTTCATGATGTCCATCGCCAGCGCGAAATCGTCGTAGTCGAGCTGGTACAGATCGGCGAGGTTGAACAACGACTCGGACTCCAGCGCCAGAATGAGCTTGGAGAAAACCAGTGAAGACGCTTTTTCCGGTTTGTTCTCAATCGACTTGCGGGCTTTTTTAAGGGCTTGCATGGGTGGATTCCTGTTTGTGTGCGTGAGAAATGGGCGGCAGTTGTTTTGCGCTCACGAATGCTGCACTGCCGCAAGCGTTACGAGCATAGCGCGCTGATCGCCAGAATTCATGACGTTGTCATGACAAGTTGGTGACATTGAACACCATTCCTGGCAGGCCAAAAAAAACCCGGCTTGTGTGAAGCCGGGTTTTTTCGTCGCTGTGGGGTGTTCAGCTGCCGATCAGTCCGCCGTCATTCTTGGTGATCACGATCGTGGCGGAGCGGGGGCGCTTGCCCGCGCCGTAGCCTGCGTTGGAGGGCCATTGGCTCTCAAACTTGCTCGGGTCGTTGACGTCGTTCATGGCGGTGTTCTCGCCAGGGTGCTGGATGTTGATGAACACGGCACGTCCATCGGGGGTCTCGCACCAGCCGGTGATCTCGCAGCCCTTGGGGCCCACCAGGAAACGTGCCAGCGTGGTGGGCGTGGGCGACTTTCCGACGTAGGTTGTGACGGCTTTGTCACCGTGTTTGACGGTGCGGGGTCCACCATCGCCGAGCTTGCCCGGGATGGCCGCGAGCATCATGCAGTTGGTCTTGTCTGTGTAGGCGCCGTCGTCGGTCTGGATCCAGCACACGCCGGTGGCCTGGCTGAACACCAGGCCGTCGGGTGCCGACATGTCGTTGTCGTCGGTGAGGCTGGACAGGTTCACGTTCGATTTGTCTGCGTCGGCTTCAGAGGCGAAGACATAGATGTCCCACTTGAACGCGGAGCCCGTTGACGATGCATCGGCCAGCCGCACAATATGGCCGTTCACGTTGCCCTTTTGTTCCTTGCTGCCCTTCATGTCCTTGTAGGCCCGCGGGTTCACGGCGTCGGTGGCTTCTGCCGTGCGCTGGCTGTTGTTGGTCAGGGTGAAGTAGACCTCGCCCGTCCGGGGGTGAACGCCGTTCCACTCAGGGCGGTCCATTTTGGTGGCGCCCACGGCGTCGGCCGCCAGGCGGGTGAAGATGGCCACATCGGCGTCGGACTTGAACTCGAAGTAAGAGCTGCCGGCGATCACCGGGTTCTTCATCGACAGCTCCAGCCATTCGCCCGAGCCGTCGCCCTTGAAACGGGCGGCGAACAGCGTGCCCTTGTCGAGATATTTGTCGCCAGCGGCCAGGCGGTTGGACGGGTTGGCGTCTTTCGGGTCCCACTTCGCGTCGGACACGAACTTGTAGATGTACTCGCCGCGGGCGTCGTCGCCCATGTAGCAGACGATGGGCTGACCGGCTACCGGCCTCGCGAAGGCCGCGCTTTCATGCGCGAAGCGGCCAAGGCCGGTGCGTTTGCGGATCGGCGCCTGGGTATCGTAGGCGTCGGCTTCGACCACATAGCCGAACGTGTTCATCTCGTTGCGGTAGTCCTCTTTGGCGCTGGCGGCCAGGGCGCCGTTGTTCCAGCGCACGTACTGGTCTTGTGGACCCGCGCTTTCCCAGCCATGGCGGCTGGCGGCGCCGGCTTTGCGGCCGTAGCGGTTGAGCGCTTGTGCATGCTTGTCCTTCTTGCGGCGTTCGTCGTCCTTGGCGTCGCGCGAGAAGTAGCCATACCAGTTTTCTTCGCCCGAGACGAAAGTGCCCCATGGTGTCTTGCCGGTGCCGCAGTTGTTCAGCGTTCCGCGGCACTGGGTGGCATCGGTGCTGTACTTTGTGACCAGGTGCTCGCTGCCCCGAGCCGGTCCGTGGATGGCCGCAGGGGTTGAGGCCGTGACGCGGCGGTTGAATGGGGATGCGGTCTTGTAGGCCCACTGTTTGCCATCGGATTGCACTTCAACGAACGACAGGCCGTGGATGGCCAGTTCCTTGTCGACTTCCGCAGCGGGCCGGGGCAGGGTGGATGCACCGCCGTTGGCGTGGATGAAGAAGGAAGCGAGCTTTTCGTCGGTGGTGGCTTCGTGGTTCACGCCGAGGATGCCCCGGCTGGTGAAGGTGGCGGAAGGCTTGCCCGATGCATCCAGACCGAACCACTCCATGCCATCGTGGTGGTCGCCAGCGCGCTGGTCAAACGCGGTGTCGGTGCCGTCGTTCTTGTACGCGGGCACGTTCGCGCTGAGCGGGTCGCCCAGGGCGTAAAGGACCTGGGCCGAGTAGCCCTCGGGCACGATGACTTTGTCGGCCAGGCTCTTGCCCACAGGCTTGAAGCCCAGGCTGTTGATGGCATGGGCCACCGGGCTTCCGGGCATGTTCGTGGCACAGGCGGTCAGACCGCCGGCGCCGACCAGACCCATGCCGGCCATCCCCATCGAGCCGCGCAGGATGTTGCGCCGGCTCAGGCGGGCGTCCAGAATCTGGTCGAACTGGGGGTTGGCGGTCTTGTTGGAGTCTTCCGAATTGAAGATGTCGCTGGGCGTTTGATCGTGGTTTTTCACAAGGTCCTCTGAGTTTGAACTGATCCGGGGAACAGTGTCTTCAGGGTTCGTGAAACGCCCGTGACAGCTTGGCGTCGTTTGTGTGTCGGGGCCACACCGGCGTCCCCGTGGGCTCACCGGCCTGGTGTGGAGGCCGGTTGCGCCTGTCCCGGCCAGTCTTCCATGTAGCCTTTGCCGTCTTTGACGCCTTTGCGCCCGGCGATCTCCCAGGCGGTGCGCTGGTCGATGAGGTGGGCCAGAAATTC
>JBFHEQ010000108.1:0-8670 GCA_041584075.1 Hydrogenophaga sp. | reverse complement strand
TATCCAAGATTTCAGCAAAACATAGGAAGGGCCCATCATGGCTTCCCCCAAGCGTTTCAACAAAGACAAGCGCCCCAAGCGCAACACCCAATCGCTGCTTTTCAAGCGCAAGCGTTTCTGCCGCTTCACCGTGGCCAACGTGGAAGAAGTTGACTACAAGGACATCGACGTCCTGCGTGACTTCATCGCTGAAAACGGCAAAATCATCCCCGCGCGCCTGACCGGCACGCGTGCTTTCTACCAGCGCCAGGTCAACACCGCCATCAAGCGTTCGCGTTTCCTGGCCATGTTGCCTTACAGCGACCAGCATCGCGTCTGATAAGGAGCCTGACATGCAAATCATTCTTCTCGACAAAGTTGTCAATCTCGGCGCCCTGGGCGATGTGGTCAAGGTCAAAGACGGCTTCGCCCGCAACTTCCTGATCCCTTCGGGCCGTGCCCGCCGCGCCACCCAGAACGCCATCGCCGAATTCGAAGCACGCCGTGCCGAACTCGAAAAGGCCGCCGCTGCCAAACTCGCCGAAGCGCAAGCTTTGGGTGAAAAGCTGGCCGCTGTGACCGTCAAGCTGTCCCAAAAGGCCGGCGTGGATGGCCGCCTGTTTGGTTCCGTGACCAACCACGACGTGTCCGCCGAGCTGGTCAAGCAGGGTTTCACCGTGAGCAAGTCGCAAGTGCGCATGCCCAACGGCCCTCTGAAGAACGCTGGTGATTACGCTGTGAGCGTGAACCTGCACACCGACGTGACCGTGGAAGTCAACGTGTCCGTGTTGGGCGAAACCGCCTGATCGGTCCAGCCGGGCGGCATCGCCCGGCTTCAGTCAAAAGCCGCTGCCTTCGGGCGAGCGGCTTTTGTCTTTTCGGGGGCAGGGGACGGGTGGGCAACGCTGTTCGAAAAGCCGACTTGTCCCGCGATTTCCAACGCATGTTCACCGGTTGTCCACAGCCTTATCCCCTGACAGGGTGGTCGCTGCGACGTACCATAGACCTTCTCACAGGAAAGCCATGTCCGCCGTTTTCTCCAGCCCCTTTTCCCCTTTCGATTCACCTTTGGACGATGCCGGTTTCGGCAGCGATCCGCAGATTGCCCAACTTCGTGTGCCGCCGCATTCGATCGAGGGTGAGTCCAGCGTGCTGGGTGGCTTGCTGCTGGACAACCAGGCGTGGGATCGCGTTTCCGACCTGATCAACGAGACAGACTTTTACCGCTACGAGCACCGCCTGACCTATGCGGCGATTGCCACGCTGGTCAACAGCAGCAAGCCGGCCGACGTGGTCACGGTCTACGAGCACCTGCAGAACCTGGGCAAGGCCGACGAAGCGGGTGGGTTGGCCTACCTCAACTCCCTGGCGCAGTATGTGCCCAGCGCGGCCAACATCCGGCGCTACGCCGAGATCGTGCGCGAGCGGGCCATTCTGCGCAAGCTGGTCGCAGCCAGCGACGAGATCGCCACCGCTGCGTTCAACCCCGAAGGGCGCGCGGTTGCCAAGATCCTGGACGAAGCCGAGCAGAAGATCTTCAAGATTGGGGAAGAGGGCTCCCGGATGAAAGAGGGCTTCCAGGGCATGGACACCCTGGTGGTTGACCTGCTCGACCGCGTGCAGGAAATGGCCGACAACCCCAACGACATCACGGGTGTGCCGACCGGTTTCATCGATCTCGATCGCATGACCACGGGCTTGCAGGCTGGCGATCTGGTGGTGCTGGCGGCCCGGCCGTCCATGGGCAAGACCGCATTTGCCATCAACATCGCTGAAAACGTGGCGCTCAACGAGGGCCTGCCTGTGGCGGTGTTCTCCATGGAGATGGGAGCATCCCAGCTGGCTGTGCGTATCGTGGGTTCGATCGGCCGCATCAACCAGGGGCACCTGCGCACCGGCAAGCTGACCGACGACGAATGGCCCCGCCTCACGGAAGCCATTGAAAAGCTGCGCCACGTGTCGCTCAACATCGACGAAACACCGGGCCTCACACCCAGCGAGCTTCGCGCCAACGCCCGCCGGCTTTCGCGCCAGTGCGGCAAGCTCGGCCTGATCGTGGTGGACTACCTGCAACTGATGAGCGGGTCCGGCTCCACCGGCGGCGACAACCGGGCCACCGAACTCGGTGAAATTTCCCGAGGCCTCAAAATGCTGGCCAAGGAACTGCAGTGTCCCGTGATTGCGCTGTCGCAGCTCAACCGAAGCGTGGAGCAGCGCACCGACAAACGGCCCATGATGAGCGATCTGCGGGAATCCGGCGCCATCGAGCAGGACGCCGACATCATCATGTTCATTTACCGCGACGAGTACTACACCCGCGATGCCTGCAAGGAGCCCGGCGTGGCCGAGATCATCATCGGCAAGCAGCGCAATGGTCCGACCGGAGTCGTGAAGCTGGCGTTCCTGAATACCCTGACGCGGTTCGAAACCCTGGTGGGTGGGGGTGATTTCTGATTGCAGACGGGCTGCTGTCAAACGGGCCGGATGTCGGATTTCTTCAAGACCCCGCTCGCATCGGCCGCTAAATTCACAAGCTTTGATGCACTGGAGCGAACATGCAACTGGCTTACACCATCCTTTACGTTGACGACGTTCGGCAATCCGTTGCCTTCTACGAGCGGGCTTTCGCTTTGACGCCAAGGTTCGTTCACGAGGGTGGCGATTATGGCGAAATGGCGACCGGCAGCACGACGCTGGCGTTTTCTTCCCGATCGCTCATGCGCCAATTGGGCAAGCACCCCCAAAAGGCGAGCGCCGATGCGCCGTGTTTCGAGGTGGCATTTACCACGGCGGACGTGCCACTGGCGCTTGAGCGGGCTGTGTCGGCCGGTGCCAAACTGGTGCAATCGCCACAGCAGATGCCCTGGGGCCAGACGGTGGCCTATGTATCCGATCTGGACGGATTTTTGGTGGAGATCTGCACGCCGGTCGCCGGATCGCCATAGCCCGACTGGGCCATCAGATGGCGCCAGGAGGCTTGAGCCCGCATGTGGGCGGGCGAAATGCCCAACCACCGCCGAAACTCACGGCTCATGTGTGCCTGGTCTGAAAACCCGTGATCCGCGGCCAGTTCGGCGAGTGAACCGCCATCGCTGCACAGGGCGATGGCTGCCTGCCTCAACCGGGCCAACTGTCGCCAGAACATGGGGGGTCGACCGGTGCGTCTGAGCACCAGCCGTTCAAGGCTGCGTTCGCCGATGCCCATGGACCGAGCGGCTCGGCCCACCCTGGGTGCAGATGCCAGGGCGTGCAGGGCGTCATCGGTGTCTTTGTCCCGCCAGGTGAAGCTGTCGATCAGGGCCAGTGTGCCCGGCATGTCGGCGGGATCCACGTCGCCCAACAGGTGAAGCAGTTCACCATCACTGACCTGAACACCCGGATGAAAGCGGTACCCGGTGAAACGGGTACCCGCCAAGCTCTCGACTCTGTGCGATGTGTCCGCCAACGGCGACACGAACCAGTGCGCGGCCTGTCCAGGTCGCTCAAGGGCGATCAGATCGCGGCAGCCATCGGGTGCCACCACGTTGCAGGAGCCAGTCAGGCAACTGTGTCGCCACGACGCCAGCAGTGAGGCAGGCGTCATCGCTTTGCTGCCAGGGCCACCTCAGAGCACGTCGCTCGCGAAATCCGCCAGGCGTGAACGTTCGCCGCGCGCCAGGGTGATGTGCCCGCCGTGCGGCCATCCCTTGAAGCGGTCCACCGCGTAGGTCAGGCCAGAAGACCCTTCGGTCAGGTAGGGGGTGTCGATCTGGGCCAGGTTGCCCATGCAGATGATCTTGGTGCCTGGCCCGGCCCGGGTGATCAAGGTTTTCATCTGCTTGGGCGTCAGGTTCTGCGCCTCGTCGATGATCACGTACTTGTTCATGAAGGTGCGGCCGCGCATGAAGTTCATGCTCTTGACCTTGATGCGGCTGCGGATCAGCTCGTTGGTGGCCGCACGGCCCCATTCGCCCGCGTTGCCACCGTCGCCCTTGGCCAGGAACTCCAGGTTGTCATCGAGGGCGCCCATCCAGGGGCCCATTTTTTCTTCTTCGGTGCCGGGCAGAAAACCGATGTCTTCGCCCACACTGACAGTCGCGCGGGTCATGATGATTTCCGTGTAGCGGCGGTCGTCGAGCACCTGGGTCAGGCCACTGGCCAGCGCCATCAGGGTCTTGCCTGTACCGGCCGTGCCCGTGAGGGTCACGAAATCGACCTCGGGGTCCATCAGCAGGTTGAGGGCAAAGTTTTGTTCGCGGTTGCGGCTGCTGACGCCCCAGACGGCGCTCTTCAGATGGGTGTAGTCCTTGAGCGTTTTGAGCACCGCTGTCTTGTCGCGGATTTCGGTCACGCGTGCGTAAAGGGCGGGCTCTCCAGGCGCTTCAAAATAGACAAACTGGTTGATGTAGAACTGGGCAACCACTGGTCCGCCTACGCGGTAAAAGGTGTGGCTGCCACTCTGCCAGCTCTCGATGGTCTTGCTTTGACGGGTCCAGAAGTCTTGCGGCAGGGCCAGTGCGCCGGCGTAGAGCAACTCGCCGTCTTCAAGCGTCTTGTCGTTTTCGTAGTCTTCGGCGGCCAGGCCCAGGGCCCGGGCCTTGACGCGCATGTTGATGTCCTTGGACACCAGAATGACCTCGCGCTGAGGAAACTTGTCACTCAACGCCTGCACCACGCCCAGGATCTGGTTGTCGGCTTTGCCTTGGGGCAGGCTGGATGGCAGCTGGCTGTCGAGGGGCTCTGTCTGAAAGTGCAAAAGACCCCGTGCCGCTTGGTGACCCGTAGCAGACAGCTTGAGGCCTTTGGCCAGATCACCACCTTGCGCGACCAGTGCATCGAGTGTGCGGCTGGTTTGGCGGCCGTTGCGAGCGACCTCGGTCATGCCTTTTTTGTGGCCATCCAGTTCTTCCAGCACGATCATGGGCAGGAAGATGTCGTGCTCTTCGAAACGGAAGAGGCTGGTGGGGTCGTGGAGGAGGACGTTGGTATCCAGAACAAACAGCCGGGCCAGACCATTCTGCGTGGCTTTCCGGCTATTGCTGCTGCGGCGGGTGGCCTTGGCGGTGGTTGCAACAGGCTGGGGAGTCGGTGTGGCCGGGGCCTGCGCGGCCACAGGTGTTTTTCTGGTAGCCGGTTGGACGGGGCGCGCTCGCGGGCTGTCCGGTGCTTCAGCGACCGGCCGGGCGTTCCTGGGCGTGGCTTTGCGAGGCTTGCCACCGGCGGCGTGTGTGGATGCGGGTGCCTGAGGCGCCAGGACGGGCGCGGTGGCACGGGGCCGGGCCGCAGGTTGTGACTGCGCCACGGCTTCTTCAAAGGCAGCCTCGGATGCTTTGAGGCTGAAAGCTTCTGGCGACAGGAGCGCAGCGCGCTTGGAGGGGGCTGGAGGCAGTGGCATGGACGTCAGGATTGGCAGCGTGGCGCTGAAAAAGAAAAAGCCGCCAGGAAATCCGGGCGGCTTGGCGAGCAGCAGCAGAGGCTGCGGGAAAGGATGGTCACAGAAGAGGTCGCGGGCAATCTGCCGGTTGTCATGGACTCATTATGCATGAGTCATTTGACAGCCTGGACCGCCACATGAGATCTGCAGGGCGCTTGCCCCACACGACCGCAAACGTTCAGGCGGCTTTTTTCAGCGCCTTGACCGCCTTGAGCACGTCTTCCACATGACCGGGCACTTTCAGGCCGCGCCATTCCTGCTTCAGGACGCCGTCGGCACCAATCAGGAAGGTGCTGCGCTCGATGCCTTTGACTTTTTTGCCGTACATGATCTTGTTCTTGACCACGCCAAACATGTGACACATTTTTTCTTCCGTGTCGGCGATCAGTTCAAACGGCAACTCGAGCTTGGCTTTGAAGCTGTCGTGCGACGTCATGTTGTCGCGCGACACGCCAAAGACCTCTGCACCCGCCTTGACAAAGTCTTTGTACTTGTCGCGGAACTGCATCGCCTCGGTCGTGCAACCTGGTGTATTGTCTTTGGGGTAAAAATAGAGAACGATGGTCTGTCCCAGATGAGTCTGGTTGCTGACTTTGATGTCACCAGTGGCCGTGGACTCGAACTCCGGGATAGGTTTATTGACAACGACTGCCATACTGCGTGGACCCCTGACGTAAGTTGGTGGAAATTCGTTGGCTTCGCGGCACGAAACGAATACCTAAGACCTAGGAGGTCGAGGATTGTCCGGCGCGGAATCAATCCGCTATTTTAACCCCAAGCGCTTGTTAGCGGTGCGTGAAGGCATCAAAGGGGGATAGAACGTCTGCTGCAAGGCCTGATCAGGCACCGATCAGAAGGCCCACCACCACGCGCCTACCCTCACCGGCGAGGATATTGAAGGTTCTGCAGGCGGCATGGGTGTCCATGGTTTCCACTCCGATGCGCTGCGCAATCAGCGGTTGCAGGAGCGCGGGCTTGGGGAATCGCCATTGGGCACCGCAGCCAAACAGCGCGAGCTCGGGCCTTTCAGCGCAGGCAGACAGCAAGGCCTGAAAATGGGCTTCGGTGAGGTCTTCAAACCGGTCGCAGGCCCAGGGCACCAACACACCCGAGGAATTCAGGATGAGGCTGCGCTCATGGCGTTCACCGTTGATCGCCACCCAGCCGTCGCCATGGGCAGTGATGGTGTGGATCTCGGGTTTGTCGGCGTGGAGTTTCATGGGGAGGATTGCGGCAATGGCCCGGGTGGATGCCCGTTTGAACTGTGGTCAAATTGAGGTTTGGCTTGGGCCGCCTTGCGCTCAAATATAGCGCCCCAGTCTTTCAAGCGCATTGTGTCTGCGTATTTTCCACCGCTCCTTCGGAGGGCATTTGAAAACCATTCAGAAATCTGCCAAGCTGGCCAACGTCTGCTATGACATCCGCGGTCCCATCATGGACGCGGCGCGCCAGATGGAGGAAGAGGGTCACAAGATCATCAAGCTCAACATCGGCAACCTGGCGGTGTTCGGTTTTGACGCGCCGGAGGAAATCCAGCAGGACATGATCCGCAACCTGCCCAACTCGGCCGGTTACTCCGACAGCAAGGGCATTTTTGCGGCACGCAAGGCGGTGATGCATGAAACCCAGAAGCAGAACATCGCCAATGTCAATCTGGACGACATTTACCTGGGCAATGGCGCCAGCGAGCTGATCGTGATGGCGACCAACGGTTTGCTGGACGATGGTGACGAGCTTTTGCTGCCTTCGCCCGACTACCCGCTCTGGACCGCTGCGGTCAGCCTGTCGGGTGGCACCCCCGTGCACTACATGTGCGACGAGTCGAATGGCTGGATGCCCAATCTGGATGACATCCGCTCCAAGATCACGCCGGCCACCAAAGGCATCGTGGTGATCAACCCCAACAACCCGACGGGTGCTCTCTATTCCGATGCGCTGCTCAAGTCCATCGTGGAGATCGCGCGCGAACACGGTCTGGTGATTTTTGCCGACGAGGTGTACGACAAGGTGTTGTACGACGGCGTGCACCACACGGCCCTGGCCAGCCTGAGCGAAGACGTGCTCACGCTCACCTTCAACTCCCTGTCCAAGAGCTACCGCTCCTGTGGTTACCGTGCGGGGTGGATGGTGGTTTCCGGTGACAAGAAACCGGCCAAGGATTACATCGAGGGCCTCAACATGCTCTCGAACATGCGCTTGTGTGCGAACGTGCCGGGGCAATGGGCGATACAGACGGCCCTGGGCGGATACCAGAGCATCAACGATCTGGTGTGCGAAGGCGGGCGCCTGCGCCGCCAACGCGATCTGGCCTACGAGTTGATTTCCCAGATTCCGGGTGTGAGTTGCGTCAAGCCGTCGGCAGCGCTGTACATGTTTCCCAAGCTGGATCCGGTGATTTATCCCGTGAAAGACGATCAGCAGCTCTTCCTGGAGTTGCTGCAGGAAACACGCGTGATGCTGGTTCAGGGGTCGGGATTCAATTACCCGGACAACCAGCATTTCCGGATCGTGTTTCTGCCGCACGAAGACGATCTTCGGGAGGCTGTGGGGCGTGTCGCCAAGTTCCTTGAAGGGTGGCGCAAGCGTCACGGCACCTGATGCGATCATGGGCGCAGCCGCCGCGGTTGCGCTCCCACACGATCCGGCCAAAACCGTGTCGACGCGGTGGCCGAATGGCTTAGACGGGTCTTCGGACGCCGAATGAAATTTTTACCTTAGAGAGTGGCTGTTTTATGAATCCCATCCAAGTGGGCCTGATGGGCTTGGGCAATGTGGGCAGTGGCGTGTACGAGGTGCTGCGCCGCAACCAGGAAGAGATCCGGCGTCGCGCGGGGCGCGGCATCGAGGTGACCATGGTGTCGCGCCGCGATGTGGCCAAGGCCCGAGCCTTGGTGGGAGACAAGGCCGAGGTGGTTGCCGATCCCCGGGCGGTGATCGCCAACCCAGACATCGCCATCGTCGTCGAGCTGATCGGTGGCTATGACCTCGCCCGCGAGCTGGTGCTGGAGGCCATTGCGGCGGGTAAACATGTGGTGACGGCCAACAAGGCCTTGCTGGCGGTACACGGAACCGAAATCTTCGCGGCCGCGCACGCCAAGGGCGTGATGGTGGCCTTCGAGGCTGCCGTGGCCGGCGGCATCCCCATCATCAAGGCCTTGCGCGAGGGCCTCACGGCCAACCGCATCGACTGGATCGCGGGCATCGTCAACGGGACCACCAACTTCATCCTGTCCGAGATGCGCGACAAGGGGCTGGCCTTTGATGTGGTCTTGAAAGAG
>JBFHEQ010000107.1:0-8685 GCA_041584075.1 Hydrogenophaga sp. | reverse complement strand
CCAAGGCGACCCTGGGCGATTTCGAAGCCACGGCCTTCGCCGAGCAGCAAGTTGCCGACGGGCACGCGCACGTTTTTCAGCTGCACTTCCATGTGGCCGTGAGGCGCATCGTCATAGCCGAAGACGGAAAGCGCGCGCAAGACGGTGATGCCGGGCGTGTTGGCAGGCACCACGATCATCGATTGTTGCGAGTGGCGGGGCGCATCAGGGTTGGTCTTGCCCATGACGATGTAAACCTTGCATCGTGGATCGCCGGCGCCGGACGACCACCATTTGGTGCCGTTGATCACGTACTCGTCACCATCGCGCTCGATGCTGCATTCGATGTTGGTGGCGTCTGACGAGGCCACGGCGGGTTCGGTCATCAGGAAGGCGGAACGCATCTCGCCGCGCAGCAGGGGTTCCATCCACTCGTCCTTGATGGCTTCGCTGGCATAGCGCTCCAGCGTTTCCATGTTGCCGGTGTCCGGCGCCGAGCAGTTGAACACCTCGGCAGCAAACACCACACGGCCCATGATTTCACACATGGGTGCGTACTCGAGGTTGGTCAGGCCTTCGGGCGCGCGGGCGCTGCTGGGCAGGAAGAGGTTCCACAGGCCTGCGGCGCGCGCCTTGGGTTTGAGCTCTTCCACGATCTTGGTGGGCAACCATGCGTTGCCGTTCTTGCGGTTTTCTGCGATCTCTGCGAAGAAGCGGGCTTCGTTGGGATAGATGTGTTCGTCCATGAACGCCAGCAGGCGTTCGCGCATGTCTTTGACCTTGTCGGTGTAATCGAAATTCATCTGGTCTCCTGAGTGTTATCGCTGCAAAAAAGTGAGCGGTTGGGTAAAAAAGGGAGGGCTGTATCAGGCCGCGGCCGTGGCGTAACGCCAGGCCATCTGCGCGAGCGGTCGGGCGCCGGCGGCGGACGACTTCGCCTGCGCGCTGGAGGCTGTGCCCGTCTCGACGCGCTTGGCAATGCCTTGCAGAATGGCGGCGAGCCGGAACAGGTTGTAGGCGAGGTAAAAATTCCAGTCGGCCTTGAGCTGTTCGGGCTGGGCCAGGCCGGTGCGCTCGCAGTAACGGGCGATGTATTCGGCTTCGGTGGGGATGCCCAGCGAAACCACATCGAGTCCACCGATGCCGCGGAACGCGCCGGGCGGGATGTGCCAGGCCATGCAGTGGTAGCTGAAATCTGCCAGGGGATGACCCAAGGTGGACAGCTCCCAGTCCAGCACGGCCAGCACACGGGGCTCGGTCGGGTGGAACATCAGGTTGTCGAGGCGGTAGTCGCCATGGACCACCGACACCATGGACTCGTCGCGCGCCATGGCCGGGATGTTTTTCGGCAGCCATTCCATCAGCTGGTCCATCTCGGGGATGGGCTGGGTGATGGAGGCCACATACTGTTTGCTCCAGCGGCCAATCTGGCGCTCAAAGTAGTTGCCGGGTTTGCCAAAGTCGCTCAGTCCGATGTCTTGCGGCTTCACGCTGTGCAGCGCTGCCATGACGCGGTTCATCTCATCGTAGATGGCGCCACGCTGGGCGTTGGTCATGTCGGGCAGCGACTGGTCCCACATCACACGGCCTTCGACGCATTCCATGATGTAGAAAGCCCGCCCGATCACGGATTCGTCTTCACACAGCGCATGCATTTCCGCCACGGGCACACCCGTGCCGTGCAGGGCGCTCATCACACGGAATTCCCGCTCGACAGCGTGGGCAGAGGGCAGCAGCTTGGCCACAGGCCCTGGCTTGGACCGCATCACGTAAGCCTTGTTGGGCGTGATGAGCTTGTACGTGGGGTTGGACTGGCCGCCCTTGAACATTTCCACGCTCAAAGGGCCTTCGAAGCCCGCCACCTCGGTACGCATCCAGCGGGTCAAGGCCTCGGTGTCGAAGCGGTGTTGGTCGGCGACCGGCCTGGTGCCGGTGAAGATGTTGGAATCGCTCATCGGCAGGCAGCTCTCATGTCGGCGGCAGGGAAACCAGCGCGGGCGCTGGCGAGGTGGACGCGCGCCTGCGCGCGCACCCGTCGAAGGGTCAGGATTCGGCGTCGGCGATGCGCATCAGCATCTCGCGGTCGCGCACAACCAGTCCACCCTGTTCGATACGGATCGCGTCCTCGCGCTCCATCGATTTGAGTTCCTGGTTTACTCGCTGGCGCGAAGCCCCGAGCAACTGGGCCAGTTCTTCCTGTGCCAGCTGCAGACCGATGCGCATCTCGTTGCCATCGGACAGGCAAGGAGCGCCGTAGCTGCGCACCAGGTGCAGAAGCTGTTTGGCGAGGCGAGCGCGCAGGGGCAAGGTGTTGAGGTCTTCCACCAACCCGAACAGGGTGCGAATGCGCCGGGCCTGCAAACGCATCAGCGCTTCGTAGAGCTCCACGTGCGAGGCCAGCACTTTCTGGAAATCGTTGCGAGAGACGCACAGCAGCGTTGTCGGTCCATGGGCATACGCATCGTGCGTGCGCTGGTCTCCGTCGAACATCGCCACGTCGCCGAACCACACACCTGGCTCCACATAGGTGAGCGTGATCTGCTTGCCCGACAGCGAGGTTGAGCTGACGCGCACAGCTCCCTTGGCCACTCCCGTCCATTCGGAAGGTGGGTCCCCGCGGGCAACGATCAGATCGCCGTCCTTGAATCGCTTGACGTAAGCGCATCGAAGTATGTCGTGTCGGAGTGAAGGAGAAAGGCTGTTGAACCAGCGACCACCATTGATCGCCTCTCGTTCTTCCATTGTCAGAATTGGTTCGTCCATCGTGTGTCTTATGAGTGACTGGGAGTGCCTTCATTGTCACCACAGGGACGTTGGCACTCTCTCAGCGGGGGGGTTAAGTTGTCTCTTAGGCGTCCCTGTCGCCATTGCGCAGGGGCAAAGCGGCGTTCAAAAACCGCTCATCGGTATCGGGCGGGGCGTTTTTCCATGAACGCGTTGATGCCCTCGCCGGCGTTGCTGTGGTGCAGGTTGCGTACAAAGTGGTCTCGCTCGGCTGACAGTTGGGTGTGCAGCGTGTTGTTCACGGCGTCATTGCTCAGCTCCTTGATACTGGCCAGGGCGTTGGGTGCCCGGACGTTGAGGCGCTCAGCGAGCGTCAAGGCATCGTTCAGGGCTTCTGCGGCGCCACTGACCTGTGAGATCACGCCCAAGGCCAGCAGGCGCTGGGCTTCGATGCGATCGCCGCACATGAGCAATTGCAGCGCAGTGGCCCTTGGCAACGCCCTCATCAAGCTCCAACTCGCTCCGCCGTCCGGAGACAGCGCCACATTGGCGTAAGCCATGACGAAGACGCTGTTGTGCGCCGCCACGATGAGGTCGCAGGCCAGCGCGAGTGAAAAGCCGGCGCCTGCACAAGACCCCTCGACCGCCGCAATCACGGGTTTCGGGAAGGCACGGATGGTCTCGATCCAGTTGTGCAGGCCTTCGACGCTTTGCATCTGCACTTCAGGCAATTGTTGCCGGTTGGCCAGCAAGCGCTGAAGGTTGCCACCGGCGCAAAAGTGAGCCCCTTCACCGGTGATCACCACGCTGCGGATTTCCGGATTGCCTTCGGCCACGTTCAGGGCCTCGACGCCGGCGGCATAAATGTCAGGGCCCAGGGCGTTGCGGTGGTCCGGGTTGCTGATGGTCAGGATCATGGTGTGACCCTGACTGTGGCTCTTGAGGCTTGCGTTCATGCGGTTGGTGGGTGTCCGGTCGGGATGGGGGGAGGGTGTCAGATCTCTTCGTGTGTCAGGCTCAGACCCAGGGCGCCACGGCGGCGCAACCAGGGTGAAGGGCGGTACCGCGGATCTCCGTAAACGGTCTGCATGTTGAAGAGGATCTCAAGTACGTTCGTCGGGCCTATTCGGTCACCCAGGGCCAGCGGGCCCATGGGGTATCCCAGGCCCAGTGTGACAGCAAGGTCGAGGTCTTTGGGCGTGCATACCCCCTGCTGGCACATGTCGGCGGCAATGTTGATGATGGTGGACACCACCCGCTGGCTCACAAACCCGCCGCTGTCGCGCACCACGCTCACCGCTTTGCCGTCTTTGGCCAGCAGGGCATGTGCCGCATCACGCATGTCGCTGCGCGTGGCCGGGTTGGTCGCCAGCACCCGGCGCCGGGTGGAAGCGTCGTCCAGCATCATGTCGATGCCCATGGTGCGGGTGGCGTCCAGGCGCTCCACGGCGGCCAGCGTCGTCACATCCAGGCCCAATGGTGCCACCAGAATCAGGGCGCCGCCGGAAGGAGCAGCAGCCGTTTCGATCTGGGCACCCAGTTGTTTGAGCAACTGGTACAGCTCGGCCCGCCGAGCTGCCTTGGGTGAGACCCAGACCGGTGGCATGTTTTCGACCACAGGTGTGGCAGGCTCAGGCGGGACTTGGATCACGCCTTGTGTGTAGTCGTAAAAACCCGATCCGGTCTTTTTGCCCAGGACACCGCCAGCGAGACGTTGTGCGGTGATCACGCTCGGGCGGTAGCGTGGCTCGTCAAAGTACTGCCGGTAGATGGATTCCATGACCGGGTGAGAAACATCAAGCGCAGTGAGATCCATCAACTCAAACGGGCCCAGCTTGAAGCCGATCTGGTCGCGCAGGATGCGGTCAATGGTGGCGAAGTCCGCCACGCGCTCACCCACCACCCGCAAAGCTTCGGTGCCGAAACCCCGCCCGGCATGATTGACGATAAAGCCAGGCGTGTCCTGTGCCGATACCGGGGTATGACCAAACTGCCTCGCAAATCCTGTGAGTTGTTCGCAAACAACATTGCTCGACCGCAGTCCTGCAATGATTTCAACCACGCGCATCAATGGCACGGGATTGAAAAAATGAAAGCCTGCGAATCGCTCAGGGTGGGCGAGAGCTGCGGCGATGGCTGTCACGGAAAGCGAAGAGGTGTTCGTGGCCAGCACGGTATCCGGTCCAACGATGGGTTCCAGTTCAGCGAAAAGCTGTTGCTTGATGTCCAGCCTCTCGACCACCGCTTCAACCACCATCGTGCAGCCGGCGAGCCCATGCAGGCTGTCGATCACGCTGATTCGATCCTCCAGCGCGGTTTGCTCCTCGGGCCCCAGTTTTTCCTTGGCAACCAGTTTGGCCCACGTGGCGTGGAGGCTGTCTTTGGCGGCTTGGGCCGCGCCCGGTTGCACATCGTACAAGCTGACTTTGCTGCCGGCTTGCGCCGCCATTTGTGCGATGCCCCGGCCCATGGCGCCAGTGCCGATCACGCCAACAGAAGGGAAAATTGCTTGCATATAAAAGTATTATTCAGAGAGGAGGGGCATCAAGCTATGACAAAATGTTCCGACCTAGGAATGAAGGGATCCTGACGTGCGCCAAATCTTGGTGGGCTCTATTTTGCTATCAACTGCCATGAGCAGTCATGCTGCGACGCTAGGGCGTCACAGCGGTGCAGCCGTTCTCGGACGACCTCTGGATGTCAGGGTACAGGCATTGCTGGCCCCGGGTGAAGATGCCGGGTCTCTGTGTATCCAGTCCGAAGTGCGCTACGGTGACGTGGCGGTTTCTTCAGGATCGGTGAGTACAACTGTTCAACGAACCGCACCCGACGCCCAGGCGTCGGTGCGGGTGCAAGTCAGCCAACCAGTCAATGAACCCATCGTGACCGTGGTGGTCAAGGCGGGCTGTTCTGCACCCTTTTCACGCCGTTTCGTGCTGCTCGCTGATCCGATCAGCGAGCCGTTGGTCACGGGTGCAGGTGGGGGTGTCATCCCCGGTGCCTTGCCCGCCGTGACGCTTCCCCCGCTGGCGGCCGAAACCCGTTTGCCTGCCCGAGCCACAACCGGTGGTCGGGATGCAGTGGCCGCCGCTGCGAGCGCGGACGCAGCGGGTGGTGCCACTGCGGCGCCCGCCCCGGTTCGTCGGAAGCCTGACGTCCAGCGCAACCGTCCTGCCAGTGTGGTGCGCAAGCCGGCGCCCGCACCCACGCCGCCGGCGACACCACGCCTGGAGCTGGATCCGTTGGACCTGAGTCTGGCGATCGAGCGTGATCCGGTGCTCAAGATGTCCTTGGCCATGTTGAGTGAGCCGACCACGTCTGAGGATGAGCGCGTGGCGGCTGGCCTGCTGTGGAAGGCCATCAATGCAACGCCGGAAGACATTCTGCGGGATTCGCAGAAACTGGCAGTGCTGGAGGCCGAATCCAAGGGCTTGCGTGAGCAAGAGGCGCAAAATCGGGCCGCTCTCACGGCGATGGAGTCCCAACTGGATTCTGCACGGTACATGACCTGGCTGGCCTATGTGCTCGGCGCGCTGTTTTTGCTGGCGCTGGGGGCCCTGTTGTGGCTCAACCGCCGGCGCAAGGAAGAAAAGGCCTCAGTCGAACAGGGGGCCTGGTACGCCGGCGCGAACAAGCCTGCGCGAACGGCTCGAGCTGCCGCAGCCTCCGCAGGCGTGCTGGAGTCTCGCGAAGAACCCCAAGGTGTCGATATCGACTTCAACCTGGATGCGGATTTTGACGACTACCAGTCGCTGCACGATTCCAGTATGGCCTTGATCGACGGTGTTTCTTCTTCGGGAGGCAAAGCCAGCGGTGGTGGCGCTGTGCCCAACACGCCGTCTGCTGTGTCGAGATCGGTTGCGACCGAAGAGCTGTTCGATGTCCAGCAGCAGGCAGATTTTTTCGTCTCGCTGGGTGAGTATGAGCAAGCGATCGGAGTCCTCAAGGGCCATCTGGCCGAAAGCCAGGAACCCAGTGCCCTGGCTTACCTCGATCTGTTCAGCCTTTATCACCAACTGGGGCGTCACGACGAATACGAGCAGTTGCGCGAAGAATTCAACCTGCAGTTCAATGCAGGGGCTCCTCCGTTTGAGAATTACTCTGACGACAGCAAGGGTCTTGAGGCCTATGAAACGGCGTTCGGGCGTATCCAGGCTTTGTGGCCACAGCCGCGCGTGCTGGATGTGATCGAAAAATCGATCTTCAAGGAACCCGGTGACCCCGACGGTGAAGTGTTTGACCTCGAGGCCTACCGTGAACTGCTGTTGTTGCACGCTGTGGCCAAGGAAATGATCAGCCGTGAGATGGCCGAGCTGCCTGAACCGGTGGATTTTGAGCACACGGCCATCAAACCTTTGAAGGCCGCAGCGCCTCGCGCCGCCGTGTCAGGCTTCGGTCATGCGACCGACATGGGCGGGCAGACCGTACCGCAAGAAGATGTTCCTCAAGCCTCGTCCCGTCTTGGGCTGGATGTCGACCTGGATGCATTGTCTGAAATGTCGGCTTTTGAGGCCTCCCTGCCAGAGGTGCCTGTGACCATCGAGCCGTCTTCCAAGCCTGTTTCGAAGCGGGGCAAGGTGGAAGAGGAGGGCAATCTGATTGATTTTGAAGTGCTTGATTTCATGCCGCCGGACGAGCCTGAGCTTGATCTGGATGCGAACAAGAAAGTGGATTGAGCTCGGTTCACCACCCCTCGAAGCCGGGCCTGGCCCGGCTTTTTTTCTTTCGGGATTTCAGACAGGCCGCACAACGCCGACCAGCTCTTTTTTTAGCCGCGTCCAAATGCCTCAAAAATGGCTTGACGCAGAAGGGCGTACCAGCGCGTGGTCAGAGAGGTGCGCGAAGTGCTTCCCTATTTCGGTGACACCGTGTTTTGCTCTAGCCAGTCGCAAGGTTGACGCCCAGGTCCGGCCCATTGCTGGAAAGGGTGTTCTTTAGCGTCAACGCCCAGGTTCATCGCCGCACTTGCAAAGCGCCCGGGTTGACGATGTTGGTCGGGGTTCCCTTGATGTAACTCACCACGCTGTCGAATGCACTGTCGAACAGTTTTTCGTAGTTGTCGAGTTCGACGAATCCGATATGCGGCGTGCAAACGCAGTTTTCCAGCCGCAACAGTGCGTGGCCTTGCAGAATGGGCTCGGACTCGAACACATCAATGGCCGCCATGCCGGGGCGACCCCGGTTCAGCGCAGCAAGCAAAGCATCGCTGTCGATCAGTTCTGCGCGCGATGTGTTGACCAGCAGGGCCGTGGGTTTCATGCGCGAGAGGTCCTCCAGCGTCACGCATCCGTAGGTGGTTTCCGCCAGTCTCAGGTGCAGGCTCAGTACATCGGAAACCTCAAAGAGCGCTTCGCGGGTCGGCGCAATCTCAAACCCGTCGGCGGCCGCTTCTGTGCGCGAAGGTTCGCTCCCCCAGACCACCACGCGCATGCCAAATGCCCGCCCGTAACCGGCAACCAGCTTGCCGATGCGACCATAGCTCCAGATACCCAGGGTTCTGCCCCTGAGCACCATGCCCAGACCGAAGTTGGCGGGCATGGACGATGCCTTGAGCCCGGACTGTTGCCAGGCGCCGTGTTTGAGGCTGGCGACGTACTGGGGGATGCGCCGCATGGACGACATGATCAGCGCCCAAGTCAGCTCAGCCGTGGCCACAGGCGAGCTGGTGCCATCTGCCACGGCGATGCCGCGCTCGGTGCAGGCCGCAATGTCGATGTGGGCGCCTGCGCGCCCCGTCTGTACGATCAGTTTGAGGCGCGGCAGCTTTTCAACGAGTTGACGCGTGACCTGTGTTCGCTCGCGTATCAATACCAGAATGTCGGCATCCCTCAGCCGCACGGACAGCTGTCCGACGCCCTTGACCGTGTTGGTGAACACCTTGGCTGGATAGGGCTCCAGCTTTTCGGCACAGGCCAGTTTGCGGACCACGTCCTGGTAGTCGTCGAGAATCACGATATTCATGGACACTATTGTGCCCTCATG
>JBFHEQ010000106.1:0-8728 GCA_041584075.1 Hydrogenophaga sp. | reverse complement strand
AATCAAGGTAAACCCTTGCACTGAGTGGCCTCGACTGCTGCCGTGCCGCCCGGCCTGCACAGGCACGCAACCCATCCTGCTCACGTAGACTTCAGGGTTCATGACGCCACTGCTCCCTCCATCGACCCCACCTGCAAGCCCTCGACCGTCTACAGCATGGTGGAAGCGGTGGTGGCGACGCCTGCCACCTTCGCGCCAGGACAGGTTTGCCACGCTCGGGCCCCTGCTCGCCGTGCTGCTGTTTTTGTCCGCCATCGTCGTGGCGATCTCCTATCTCCGGTACGAAGAACTGGAGAGGGAGCAGGAAGCGGTCACCCGGGATGTCGAATACGCGCAACAACGCTTGCGCTTGCGCTTGCTGGAGCGGCAAGAGCAGCTCATGCGTCTGGCTCGAGATGTGGACAACAAGGAGATCGCCACCGACGAGTTCATTTTTCAGGTGGAATCGCTGATCAGTCAGTTCCCTGAGTTGCTGGCCGTGACTTGGGTCGACACCCGCCGCAATGTGCTGGCCACCTATGCCTCACCCAGCGCCCCCCCTCATTTGATGCGCCTCGTTGGCTCGGCCCTCGATCCCAACGAAACCGATGGCTCGTTTGACCTCGCCCGCGATCTGCGCCAACCCATCTATTCGCGCCCATTGGGGGAGGATCCGCGCCAGTCCACGCTCATGATCCATGTGCCCCTGAGCGAGCAGGGCCGCTTCGCCGGCACCATCATGGGCGAGTACTCCATCGACGGCCTGATGCGCTTCGGAATGCCTCCCGAGATCATGTCCCGCTACGCGGTGGCCCTGGTCGACGACCGGGACCGCGTGCTCGCGGGCTCGCTCCAGACGCCCAACACGGTGCTCACGCTGCTGCCATGGTCCGAGCAACCGCTGGAACATGAGGTCCCCGTCTCGCCAGTCGGCAATGGTTTGCTGCTGAAAGCCCAGGGCTACCGCACCTCGCAAGACATCGTCGGCAACGGCTTCTTCTGGGTTATCGGCGCACTGAGCGCCCTCACGGTCTGGATGTTGATCGGCACCTGGCGCCACACCCGCCGGCGCGTTCAAGCACAGCAGGCCCTGGTCTCTGAGACCAATTTTCGCCGTGCCATGGAAAACTCCATGCTCACAGGCATGCGCGCACTGGACATGCAAGGTCGCATCACCTATGTGAACCCGGCTTTTTGCTCCATGACGGGCTGGACAGAAACCGAGTTGATGGGCAGAACCGCCCCCTTCCCCTACTGGCCAGACGACGACCACGACCAGCTCGCCGCGCGCCTGGAAGATGAGCTCAGCGGGCAATCGACCCCGGGCGGGTTTGAAGTCAGGGTACAGCGCAGGGACAGCAGCATTTTCGACGCGCGCATGTATGTCTCCCCCCTGATTGACCCCAACGGACACCAGACCGGCTGGATGACCTCCATGACCGACATCACCGAGCCCAGGCGCATCCGTGAAGAGCTGTCGGCTTCCTACGAACGCTTCACCACCGTGCTGGAAAGCCTGGACTCGGCCGTATCTGTGGCGCCACTGGGCAGCGACGAAATGCTGTTTGCCAACAAAATGTACCGCCTGTGGTTTGGCACACGCGGCCTCGGCCACCGTCGCTTGGTCGACCTCGCTGGCCGCCAGCCATCACCCAGCCCCGATGACGGCGATGCCGTCGACGCCTTCGCAGGCATGCCCACCGAAACCCTCACCGACGCCGGCTCCGAGAACTCCGAGGTCTTCGTCGAAGAGCTGGATCGCTGGCTGGAGGTGCGCACCCGCTACCTGACCTGGGTCGACGGACGCCTGGCCCAGATGGTCATCGCCAGCGACATCACCACCCGTCGCAATGCGGAGGCACAAGCAGCGCTGCAAGCCGAACGGGCGCAGTCAGCCAGCCGTCTGATCACCATGGGTGAAATGGCCTCCAGCGTTGCCCACGAACTCAACCAGCCACTGACAGCCATCAGCAATTACTGCAACGGCATGATTTCGCGCTTGCAAGAGGACCGCATCACGCCGGCCGATATGCTGGCGGCCCTGGAAAAAACAGCGCGCCAGGCCCAACGGGCCGGGCAGATCATCCACCGCATCCGCGCCTTTGTGAAGCGCAGCGAACCCAACCCTTCCCAATCGGATGTGGCGCAAATGGTCAGCAACGCCATCGAACTCGCCGACATCGAGCTGCGCAGGCAGCAAGTCCGGCTGGCCCCCTATGTGGCCGCGCGTCTGCCCAGCCTGATGGTCGACCCCATCCTCATCGAGCAGGTCTTGATCAACCTCCTGAAGAACGCCGGTGAGGCCATCGCGCAGGCCGGCCGTCCGCCAGGCGAGCGGTATGTGGAGCTGCGCGTGGGCCCAAAACGGGTACATGAAGAAGATGTGATCGAGTTTTCGGTCAGGGATTCCGGCATCGGCGTGCCACCGGAAATGATCGATCGAATCTACGAGGCCTTCTACACCACCAAGAGCGAAGGCATGGGTATCGGCCTCAAGCTGTGTCGCAGCATCGTGGAATCGCACCACGGGCGGATGCAAGTCGAGAACATCTACAATGGCAGCGAGGTTGTGGGTTGCTGCTTCAGTTTCTGGATCCCAGTGGTGTCCCGACTGAGTGCTGAACCGACCCCACCCACATCGTTGGCAGACACTGAAAGCACGAGATGAGTTTGATTCCCAAAAAAGGCACTGTGTATGTTGTCGATGATGACGAAGCGGTCAGAGACTCGCTGCAGTGGTTGCTTGAAGGCAAAGACTATCGGGTTCGCTGCTTCGAATCGGCAGAGGCCTTCCTCAGTCGCTACGACGCACGCGAAGTCGCCTGCCTCATCGCCGATATCCGCATGGGCGGCATGTCGGGCATGGAGCTGCAGGAGCGCTTGATGGAACGGCAGTCGCCCCTGCCCATCGTGTTCATCACCGGCCACGGCGACGTGCCCATGGCGGTGGACTCCATGAAGAAGGGCGCGCTGGACTTCATCCAGAAACCCTTCAAGGAGGACCAGTTGCTCTCGTTGGTTGAACGCATGCTCGAAACGGCCAAAGATGCGTTTGCCACCCACCAGCAAGCCGCCAGCCGCGATGCCTTGTTGTCCAAACTGACCGGACGTGAGGCCCAGGTGCTCGAACGCATTGTCGCCGGGCGCCTCAACAAGCAAATCGCCGACGACCTCGGCATCAGCATCAAGACCGTCGAAGCCCACCGCGCCAACATCATGGAAAAGCTCGGCGCCAACACCGTGGCCGACCTGCTCAAGATTGCGCTGGGTCAGACCACGGCCAAAGTCTGACCGTCGCTGCGCCCTCCACCTTCGCGCCCACCGGTTGTCCCTGTGGGCGCTTCTGTTTCAAGCCCTTTGAACTGCTACCACCATGACCGCCCAACTGATTGATGGCAACGCCCTCTCCCGCCAACTCCGCGCCGATGTCGCAACCCGTGTGACAGCGCTCAAGGCCCGCGGCATCACGCCGGGTCTTGCCGTCATCCTGGTCGGCGAAAACGCTGCGTCGCAGGTGTATGTGCGCAACAAGGTCAAGGCTTGCGAAGACACCGGCATGCACTCCGTGCTCGAAACCTGGCCGGTCGACATGAGTGAGACCGACCTGCTGGCCCGGGTGGACGCGCTGAACAACGACAGCAAAATCCACGGCATCCTGGTCCAGCTGCCGCTGCCAGCTCATATCGACGCCCAGAAAGTGATCGAAGCCATTTCCCCCGCCAAGGACGTGGACGGTTTCCACATCGCCAGCGCCGGAGCCCTGATGACCGGTCTGCCCGGCTTCTGGCCCTGCACGCCGTATGGCTGCATGAAGATGCTGGAATCGATCGGCTACGACCTCAAGGGCAAACACGCCGTGGTCATCGGACGCAGCAACATCGTGGGCAAACCCATGGCGCTCATGCTGCTGCAAAAGAACGCCACCGTCACCATTTGCCACAGCAGCACCAAAGATCTCAAGGCCATGACGCTGCAGGCCGACGTGATCGTCGCTGCCGTGGGCAAACGCAATGTGCTCACCGCCGACATGGTCAAGCCGGGCGCCGTCGTGCTGGATGTGGGCATGAACCGCAACGACGAAGGCAAGCTCTGCGGCGACGTGGACTTTGCCGGCGTCAAAGAGGTGGCAAGCTACATCACCCCCGTGCCCGGTGGCGTCGGCCCCATGACCATCACCATGCTGATGGTCAACACGCTGGAATCGGCTGAGAGGCAGTAACCCCCCGCGCCGCCTGCGGCGTCACCCCCCAGGGGGCGATGCTGGTGGCCCGGCAAAGCCGGTTTCGCAGCGCCGTGGAAGGGGTCATTTCGCGCCAGCGACGTACCCGGACGGTTGGGATAGGCGGAACAGCACAGCGCCGCTGCACATCCACTGCCCCAGCACCATCAGCGTGCCCAGGCCGTGCCACAGGCGCAGATCGCCGCCGGTGGCGCGGGCGGTGACGATCTTCTGCGCCACGCCAAACTCCTGTACCAGCGCCAGCAGCAGGGCCGCCAATACCCACCCCATGGTGATCAGCACGCGCTGCATGTCGGCAAAACGCTGCGGGTCTGGCACTTGTCCCGCCAGCGGAAGCTGGGCCACCGAGCGGGCCCGGCGAAGGATCAGCAGCAAGGCCATGCCCACACCCAGCCCCGCCCAGCTTTGAAGCGAGAACAATTGTGCCGCCACCGGGCCTGCCACCGGCCCGCCCAGGCGCGCAAACAGTGTGGGAACCGCCACGAAGCTGATGCCCGAAATACCACCCCACCACAAGGCTGCGAGAAAAACAGCCAGCCGCTGCATGACCCGGCTCACTCGTAGCGCACGGCCACGATTTCATAGCGACGCACACCACCAGGCGCCTGCACCTCGGCCACATCGCCCTCTTCCTTGCCGATCAGCGAACGGGCGATGGGGCTGCTGATGTTGACCAGTCCGAGCTTGATGTCTGCCTCGTCCTCACCCACGATCTGGTAGGTCACCTTGGCGCCGCTGTCTTCGTCCTCGAGATCGACGGTGGCACCAAACACCACGCGCCCGGCAGCATCCAGGCTGGTCGGATCGATGATCTGGGCGGCAGAGAGCTTGCCCTCCACCTCGGCGATGCGCCCTTCGATGAAACCCTGGCGGTCTTTGGCGGCCTCGTACTCGGCGTTCTCACTCAGATCGCCTTGCGCGCGGGCTTCCGCGATGGCGTTGATCACCCAGGGGCGATCCACCGTCTTGAGCTGATGCAACTCGGCCTTGAGTTTTTCTGCGCCGCGCAACGTGATCGGAATCGTGGACATGTGTGTCTCCAGCAAGCTTGTCGTGAGCGCCATCTCGACCGGACGGCGCTGAAAAAAAAGGAAACCGCCGAGCGTGACCGGTCGGCGGTGATTCAGCCCCCATTATGCATACCCCGTGCAAGGTCCAAACCGACCCTGCCCAGGATGCCTCTCGAATTCAGGCGGTCAGTTGAGCATGCATTTCCTGCACGGAAATAACACCCAGGCTGTCCATGTAAGCCATGCCCTCCACAGCCGCTTCGGCGCCAGCAATGGTGGTGTAGGTGGTCACACGGGCCAGCAGGGCCGAGGTACGGATGGCGCCCGAGTCCGCAATCGCATTGCGGCGCTCTTCGACTGTGTTGATGACCAGCACGATGCCATCGCTTTTGATCATGTCGACGATGTGTGGACGGCCTTCGGTGACCTTGTTCACCGTTTCGACGGCCACACCTGCCGCTGCGATGGCCGCTGCCGTGCCACGGGTCGCCACGAGCTCAAAACCCATGGCGACCAGCTGGCGGGCGATTTCCACCGCGCGGGGCTTGTCGCTGTTCTTGACGGTCAGGAACACTTTGCCCGAAGGCGATCCATCGGCCTTCTTGGCGCGGGGCAGGTGTGTGCCGGCCCCCAGCTGGCTTTTCACGAAAGCTTCGCCAAAGGTCTTGCCCACACCCATGACCTCGCCGGTGGACTTCATCTCAGGGCCCAGAATCGTGTCCACACCCGGGAACTTCACGAACGGGAACACCGCTTCCTTGACGCTGAAGTAAGGCGGCGTCACCTCGGCACCGATGCCCTGGCTGTCCAGCGACTGGCCGGCCATGCAGCGTGCCGCAACCTTGGCCAGCTGAATGCCGGTGGCCTTGGAGACAAATGGCACCGTGCGCGACGCGCGGGGATTCACCTCCAGCACGAAGATCACATCCTTCTTGGCACCCTCTGCGTCCACTTCCTGGATGGCGAACTGCACGTTCATCAGGCCCACCACGTTCAAGCCTTCGGCCATGGCCGCCGTCTGGCGCTTGAGCTCGTCCACGGTCTCCTTGGAGAGGTAATACGGTGGCAGCGAACACGCCGAATCACCGCTGTGCACACCCGCCTGCTCGATGTGCTCCATCACGCCGCCGATGAACACACGGCCGGTGGCATCGCGGATCGCGTCCACATCACACTCGATGGCGTCGTTGAGGAAGCGGTCCAGCAACACGGGCGAATCGTGGCTGACCTTGACCGCTTCGCGCATGTAGCGCTCGAGGTCGCGCTGCTCGTGCACGATTTCCATGGCACGGCCGCCCAGCACATAGCTGGGGCGCACCACCAGCGGGTAACCCAGCGCCGCTGCTTTTTCCAGCGCGGCCGCTTCAGTGCGCGCTGTGGCATTCGGCGGCTGGCGCAGGCCCAGGTCGTTCAGCAGTTTCTGGAAACGTTCGCGGTCTTCAGCCGCATCGATCATGTCGGGACTGGTGCCGATGATGGGGACGCCAGCGGCCTCCAGGCCCAGCGCGAGTTTCAAAGGCGTCTGGCCACCGTACTGCACAATCACGCCGACCGGCTTTTCCTTGTCCACGATTTCCAGCACGTCCTCCAGCGTCAATGGCTCGAAGTACAGACGGTCGCTGGTGTCGTAGTCGGTGGACACGGTCTCGGGGTTGCAGTTGACCATGATGGTCTCGTAACCGTCTTCGCGCATGGCCAGCGCAGCATGCACGCAGCAGTAGTCAAACTCGATGCCCTGCCCGATGCGGTTGGGGCCACCGCCCAGCACCATGATCTTCTTGTTGTTGGTCGGCTCGGCTTCGCACTCACCGTCGCCATGGCCTTCGTAGGTCGAATACAGGTAGGCGGTGTCGGTGGCGAACTCGGCCGCACAGGTGTCCACCCGCTTGTACACGGGGCGGATGTTGTCGGCGATGCGGCGCTCGCGGATCGCCTTGTCGGTGGTCTTGAGCTGTTTGGCCAGACGGCGATCCGAAAAACCCTTCTTCTTCAGGCCACGCAAGGTGTCAGCGTCCAGCGCCTCCAGGCTGGTCTGCTCCAGCGCCAGTTCGATCTTCACGATCTCTTCGATCTGCACCAGGAACCACAGGTCGATCTTGGTGAAGTGGTGCACTTCTTCGAGTGACCAGCCCGCGGCAAACGCGTCGCCGACGTACCAGATGCGGTCCGGACCGGGCGTGCCCAGCTCGCGCTCCAGGATCTCGCGATCCTGGGTTTTTTCGTTCATGCCGTCCACACCCACTTCCAGACCGCGCAGGGCTTTCTGGAACGACTCCTGGAAGGTCCGGCCCATGGCCATGACCTCGCCCACACTCTTCATCTGCGTGGTCAGGCGGCTGTCGGCGGCGGGGAACTTCTCAAAGGCAAAACGTGGAATCTTGGTGACCACGTAGTCGATGCTGGGCTCGAAACTGGCGGGTGTTGCGCCGCCGGTGATTTCATTGCGCAACTCGTCCAGCGTATAACCCACAGCCAGCTTGGCAGCCACCTTGGCGATGGGGAAACCGGTCGCCTTGGAGGCCAGCGCCGACGAACGCGAGACCCGCGGGTTCATTTCGATCACGACCATGCGGCCGTCTTTCGGATTGATCGAGAACTGCACGTTGGAACCACCGGTGTCCACGCCGATTTCGCGCAAGACGGCCAAGGACGCATTGCGCAGGACCTGGTATTCCTTGTCGGTCAGCGTCTGCGCAGGCGCCACCGTGATGGAGTCGCCGGTGTGCACACCCATGGGGTCCAGGTTCTCAATCGAGCAGACGATGATGCAGTTGTCCGCCTTGTCGCGAACCACTTCCATCTCATACTCTTTCCAGCCGAGCAGCGACTCTTCAATCAGCAGCTCGTTGGTCGGCGACGCCTCCAGGCCCCGTTTGCAAATGGTCTCGAATTCTTCCGGGTTGTAGGCGATGCCGCCGCCCGTGCCACCCAGCGTGAAACTGGGCCGGATCACCACGGGGAAGCCCACCGTTTTCTGCACCGCCCAGGCTTCATCCATGCTGTGGGCAATGCCCGAGCGCGCCGAACCCAGACCGATCTTGGTCATGGCGTCCTTGAACTTCAAACGGTCCTCGGCCTTGTCGATCGCCTCGGGCGTCGCACCAATCAGTTCAACCTGGTGCTTCTCCAGCACACCGTTGTGCCAGAGATCCAGCGCACAGTTGAGCGCCGTCTGCCCGCCCATGGTGGGCAGGATGGCAAAACCGCCAGGACAGTTCGGGCGCTCCTTGGCAATGATTTTCTCGACGGTCTGCCATGTGATGGGTTCGATGTAGGTGACATCGGCCGTGGCGGGATCGGTCATGATGGTCGCGGGGTTGCTGTTGATCAGCACCACCCGGTAACCTTCTTCGCGCAAGGCCTTGCAGGCCTGGACGCCAGAATAATCAAACTCGCACGCCTGACCAATGATGATGGGGCCTGCGCCGATGATGAGGACGGTATGGATATCTGTTCTTTTGGCCATGGCGGTAACTTGTCGGTCGGTTCGGGTCTACTT
>JBFHEQ010000105.1:0-8750 GCA_041584075.1 Hydrogenophaga sp. | reverse complement strand
CTTCCAGGGCCGCGTCCTGTCTGCGCCCTGAGGTCCCGAATCCGGGGCCCGAGGGCGGGTTCAGGCCTGGCCGAGCAGTTGTTCGATCAACTGGTGCAGGGCGCCCATGTCGGGTTCGCCCACAAAGCGCTTCACGATCTTGCCCTGCTTGTCGAGCAGGTAAGTGGTGGGGGTGAGCTTGACATCGCCCCAGGATTGGGCGATTTCACCGGTGTTGTCGATGGCGACTTTGAAGGGCAATTGGCGCGATTGCGCGAAGTTGACCACAAATCGTGGCTCGTCGTAGCTCATGGCGACGGCCACGGTTTCGTACCCGCGTGGCTGGAACTTGTTGTGGGTATCGATCAGGGCGGGCATCTCCTTGACGCAACTCACGCAGGAGGTTGCCCAGAAGTTGACCAGGGTCACCTTGCCTCTGAGATCGGTGGTGGTGGTCTTGCTGCCGTCCAGCAACACAAAGGTGGACTCCGGTGCCGCTTCCTTGCTGCCGCAGGCCGTCAGCATGAGCACGGCGGAGGTCGCGAGACCGAGGTTGATCAGTGCGCGACGGGTGGTGGGCAAAGAGGCGGGCATGGCAGATGGGCGGACGGATTGGACGGGGTTTCGTTGTGATGCTGGTGAGGCCCTGAAGTTCCAGCGTTGTGTGCTCCCGCATCCCGGCACCGGCGCGGTGCGGTTGTCTACTTTAAACGCTTGCGGGCTTCTTCGAGCCGGGCCTCCAGGTACTCACCGTAGAAATCGGGCACGGCCACGCCCACCAGCCGTTCGGCGAGCTCATGACCCCGGGCGTCAAAAAACATCACCGTCGGCGCAAACTTCGCCCCCCATTGGGCAACCTGGTCTGCCGGTGTGGTGGACTCCCCGGCAAAACCCTGAAGGGTGCTGCGGCGATCGCGAACATCGAGCTGCACGGCGACCACCTGCCCGGCCCGGGTCAGCGGCAGAAGGTGGTGTTGCCTGACAAGGTCGCAATAAGGGCAACCGGTGAGGGTGGTCATGACCACCAGGGGCTCGCCACGTCGCACTGCGGCTTGGGCAACCGCACGCAACGAGGCAGGGCTGGGCAGAGCCAGGCTTGCAGGGGACGAGGCGGTCGTGGTCGTCATGGGTGCAGCGGCGGGAGCGCCATCGTGTCATGGAGGGTTGGAATCAGACGATACCGCGCTGGCGCAGTTCCGACAAGCGATCGGCGCCCGCGCCCAGCCAGTCTTGCAACACCTCGGCGCTGTGCTGTCCGAGCAGGGGCGGCGGCAGGTCGGTGCGCACGGGCGTGGCGCTGAGTTTCATCGGGCTGGCCACCAGGTCCACGCTTTCCGCCAGCGGGTGGTTCCAGGTGTGGACCATGGCGCGCTGTTGCACGTGGGGGTCCGCGAACACCTCGGCCAGGTTGTTGATCGCGCCACAGGGGACTTTGGCGGCCTCCAGTGCGGCCAGCCAGTCGGGCTTGGTGCGCGTTTTCATCAGGGTTTCGAGCAGCGGCACCAGGGTTTCGCGGTGGCGCACCCGATTCTGGTTGCGGGCGTAACGCTCGTCGCGGGCGATCTCCGGGCAACCGGCCACATCGCAGAACTTGGCGAACTGCCCGTCGTTGCCCACCGCAAGGATGAGGTGCTGGGGCACGCCTGCGCTGTCGGGCGCGGTCTCGAACACCTGGTAGGGCACGATGTTGGCGTGGGCATTGCCTGCCCGCCCCGGGACCTTGCCGTCTTCCTTGCCCCGGACCAGGTAGTTGGCGCCCAGGTTGGCGAGCATGGCCACCTGGGTGTCGAGCAGGGCCATGTCGACATGCTGGCCTTCGCCGGTGCGCTCGGCGTGGCGCAAGGCGGCCTGGATGGCGACCGTGGCGTAGAGCCCGGTGAAGAGATCGGCCACGGCGACGCCCACCTTTTGCGGGCCACCGCCGGGCAGGTCGTCGCGTTCGCCGGTGATGCTCATCAGGCCGCCCATGCCCTGGATGGCGTAGTCGTAGCCCGCGCGCTCCCGGTAGGGGCCGGTCTGGCCGAAGCCGGTGATGGAGCAATACACCAGGCGCGGGTTGATGGCGCGCAAGCTTTCAAAGTCCAGCCCGTATCGGGCCATGTCGCCGACCTTGTAGTTTTCGACGAACACATGGGCGTGCTGCACCAGTTCGCGGATCAGAGCCTGGCCTTCTGGCTGGGCAATGTCGCAGGTGATGGAGCGCTTGTTGCGGTTGGCGCCCAGGTAGTAGGCGGCTTCTGCGGTGTCGGCGCCGTCGTGACCGCGCAGGAAAGGGGGGCCCCAGCCGCGGGTGTCGTCGCCGCCCGGGTGGGTGCCGCTGGCCGGGCGCTCCACCTTGACCACGTCGGCGCCGAGGTCGGCGAGTGTTTGCGTGCACCAGGGTCCGGCGAGCACGCGGGACAAATCGAGTATGCGGATACCATCCAGAGCGTTCATGCCGCCATTGTCTCCGACGCCGCCCGTGGGGTGGGTCGCGCATGCGGACCATTTTTTGCGGGGAGTTCACTTTGTCGGGAGCAGCGAGGCAGATCAGGGGCGGTTGGTTTGGGGTGTTGTTGGCGCTCATGGGTGCGTCGGCTTGCAGCCCGACGTTCAACTGGCGTGAGCTGAGGCCTGAAGGCACGCGGCTGGAGGCGCTGATGCCTTGCAAGCCCGAGTCGGCCACCAGGCTGGTCCCGATGCTGGGACATCCCGTTCCATTGCATATGTTCAGCTGCGAAGCCGGAGGCCTGACCTTTGCGGTTGCATGGACCGAACTGGCGGAGCCCAGTCGGGCGAACGAGGCTTTGAGCCAGTGGCAGTCGGCTTCGCTGGCGGCGATCCGGGTCCCACCTGGCAACACGGGCCGGCAAGAGGACTGGCCAGTGAGCGTGGTGGGGGCGGCTGCCGCACTGGGTGTGATGGCGCAGGGAACGGATCACCTGGGGAATGACTTGCGGTCCAAGGCGGCGTATTTCGAGAAGGACGGCAAGATTTACCAGGCAGCGATTTACGGCGCCCGGATCGATGAGGCTGTGAGCGCCACCTTCTTTGAAGGGCTGGTGCTGCCGTGAGCCTCTCGGTCGGCACCTTGGACCCGGTGGACTCAACCGGGCGGTCGACAATGTGCGTGCGCAGATGACAAAGCAGAAACCGCTTTCTTCAGGCCACGCCGAACGGCTGGGGCGCCGCGCGGCCACCGTCGTGTTTCTCACGTTTGCGCTCGCGTACCTGATTTCGGCCTTGTTGCGCGCCATCACCGCCACCCTGTCTCCTACGCTCAGTGCCGAACTGGCCTTGAGCGCCAGTGACCTGGGTTTGCTGGCCGGCGGCTATTTTTTCGGATTTGCCCTGATGCAATTGCCCTTGGGCACCTGGCTGGACGCGTACGGGCCGCGCCGGGTCAGTGTGGGTTTTCTGAGTGTGGCCGTGGTCGGATGCGTCGCGTTTGCGCTGGCAACCAGCTTCCCGGCCTTGTTGCTCGCCCGGGTGTTGATTGGCATGGGCGTGAGCGCCTGCCTGATGGCGCCGCTCACAGGCTACCGCCGCTGGTTCACACCCGCAGCCTTGCTGCGTGCCAATTCCTGGATGCTGATGACGGGCTCGATGGGCATGGTCGCGGCCACCCTGCCGGTGCAATGGCTGATGCCTCTGGTGGGGTGGAGAGGGTTGTTCTGGGGGTTGGCCGCGTTGGTCGCGATCTCCATGGTCTTGCTGGCCTGGCAGGTTCCCGCCTGGCGGCGGCCTGACCGGGCGCACGGCGCTTCGCAGGTGGGATACCGGCAGGTGGCGCAACACCCCTATTTTCGCCAGATGGTGGCCATCGGTTTCTTCAATTACGGCGGCATGGTCGCCGTGCAAACCCTGTGGGCTGCGCCCTGGATGGTGCGGGTGGCGGGATACTCTGCGCAGGACTCGGCGCTGGGCCTGTTTGCCATCAACCTCTGCATGCTGACGGCGTTCTGGATCTGGGGCTTGGTGAATCCCTATCTGGTACACCGTGGCGTGGCCCCGGAACGGCTGATACTTTGGGGTTTGCCGGTCAGCCTCGGGGTGTTGGTGTGCATCGTCGCCATGGGCCCGGCCGCAGGCTGGCCCATGTGGGCGTTGTTCTGCGTCAGCAGCACCGTGGTTTCGCTGTGCCAGCCGGCGGTGGCGCATGCCCTGCCGCCCGAGGCTGCCGGACGTGCCTTGTCGGCCTTCAATCTGGTGATCTTCGTGGGCATTTTTGTGGTGCAGTGGGGGATTGGCTTGCTGGTGGACGCGGGTGAATCCCTGGGCTGGGACACGGTGGCGAGCTTTCGGGCCGCCATCGCAGTGTTTGGCCTGCTCGCAGCCGGGGCTTACCTGGGCTTTTGGCGTGGCCAAACTGGCGTACAAAGGGTGGCGGCATTGCCCTAAACTCCTGAATATATGAACGGCATCCTGATCGTCGCCCACGCGCCGCTGGCCTCGGCCTTGCGTCAGTGTGTGCTGCACGTCTTTCCCGACAGCGCAAACACGGTGCTCGCCCTGGATGTGCAGCCCAACGTACCACCCGAAGAGACGTTGACGCAGGCCCGCATGCTGGTGCAGCAGACAGCTATGCCTCAGACGCTGGTGCTGACCGACATTTTTGGTGCCACGCCGTGCAATGTGGCGCAAAAGCTGGTGGACGGCGTGAGCGCTCGCCTGATCACCGGTGTGAATCTGCCCATGCTGTTGCGCGCCGTGTCTTACCGCCACGAATCGCTGGAAGCTCTGGTGTCCCGCGCCATGGTGGGTGGCTCCCAGGGTGTGATGCAGGTGGCCACCACCGCTCCTCAAAATCAGGCTCGAAGAAGCTCTCATGATCAAAACGAACGTGACCATCAGCAATAAACTGGGCCTCCATGCGCGTGCATCGGCCAAACTCACCAAAATCGCTGGCAGCCACAGCTGTGAAGTCTGGATGTCGCGTGCCGACCGCCGCATCAACGCCAAGAGCATCATGGGTGTGATGATGCTGGCGGCGGGCCAGGGCAGCGAGGTGGAAATCGAGACCAATGGTGACGACGAACAAGCGTGCATGGATGCGCTCCTGTTCCTGATCAACGACAAATTCGGTGAGGGTGAATGAAGCGCCTGCCCAGTCTGCCGAACGCCGATGTCTGGCCACATCGCCTCAGAGGCTTGAAATCCACATGAGCTTCAGTGTTCACGGCCTCACGGTTTCCCGCGGCATCGCCATCGGACGGGCCGTGATCGTCGCGTCCAGTCGGCTGGACGTGGCGCACTATTTCATCGCTATCGAGCAGGTTGACACCGAGATTGAGCGCCTGCGGCAGGCCAGGGATGCCGTGGTGGCCGAGATTGAGAAGGTGCAACAGGGGCTTGGCGAGTTGAGTGCCAAAGATGCCCACCCCGAACTCAGCGCCTTGCTGGATGTGCACCTGATGCTGTTGCAGGACGAGCAACTCACCAGTGGCGTGAAGCACTGGATCGTGGAGCGGCATTACAACGCTGAATGGGCGCTGACCTCGCAGCTGGAAGTCATCGCGCGCCAGTTCGACGAAATGGAAGACCCTTACCTGCGCGAGCGCAAGGCCGATCTCGAGCAGGTGGTGGAACGCATGTTGCGGTTCATGCGCGGGGTGGCGTCACCGGTGGCCGTGGCACCATCCACGGCCGTACGGCAGGCAACGGGTGAGGGGTTGCAAGAGCCCACGGTGGAAGTGCCGCTGGTGCTCATCGCCCACGACCTGTCTCCCGCCGACATGCTGCAGTTCAAGCAAAGCGTGTTCGCCGGTTTTGTGACGGATGTGGGAGGCAAGACCAGCCACACGGCCATCGTTGCGCGCAGCATGGACATTCCGGCGGTGGTGGGCGCCCGCATGGCCAGCCACCTGATCGAGCAGGACGACTGGGTCATCATCGATGGCGACGCCGGCGTGGTCATCGTTGACCCGTCGCCCATCTTGCTGGCCGAGTATGGCTCCAAACAGCGCCAGGGTGAGGTGGAGCGCGAACGCCTGTCGCGGCTGCGCAGCACGCCAGCGGTCACCCTGGACGGGCAGCGCGTGGAGTTGATGGCCAACATCGAACAACCCGAGGACACCGTGACCGCGCTCAAGGCCGGGGCGGTTGGCGTGGGGCTGTTCCGGACCGAGTTCTTGTTCATGGGCCGAGGTGGCAAGCTGCCCGACGAAGAGGAGCAATACCAAGCTTATGTGCGGGCGGTTGAGGGCATGCATGGACTGCCGGTGACCATCAGAACGGTGGACATCGGGGCCGACAAACCCCTGGACCGTGGTGCAGTCCGGGCGGGAGAAGAACATCTGAACCCGGCGCTGGGTTTGCGCGCCATCCGGTGGAGCCTGGCCGACCCCACCATGTTTCTGGTGCAATTGCGGGCGATCTTGCGCGCTGCAGCCCATGGCTCCATCAATCTGCTGATTCCCATGCTGGCCCATGCCAGCGAAATCCGCCAGACCCTGGCCCTGGTGAAAAAAGCCCATGACCAGCTGGATGCCCAGGGCAAAGTCCATGGTGCGGTGCGCCTGGGCGCCATGATCGAAATCCCTGCGGCGGCCTTGAGCATTCCGCTCTTTCTGCGGCATTTTGATTTTCTGTCGATCGGCACCAACGACCTGATCCAGTACACCCTTGCGATCGACCGCGCCGATGAAGCCGTGGCGCATCTCTACGACCCGGTGCACCCGGCGGTGCTGCATTTGCTGGCCAACACCATTGCGCAGTGCCGCGATCAGGGAAAAGGCGTGAGCGTGTGCGGCGAGATGGCCGGAGACGTCACCATGACGCGCTTGCTGCTGGGCCTGGGGTTGCGCACCTTCTCCATGCACCCCTCCCGGATTCTGGCGGTGAAGCAGCAGATCCTGCGCAGCGATACCGCCAAGCTGGGTGCCTGGGCCCAGAGCGTCCTGACGGCGGACGACCCCGCTGCGCTGATGGCGGATTGACGGCGCGTGGCCATGCTGCTCCGCATCCACCACGCCGCCATCATTGGTTCGGATTACGAGCGGTCCAAGTGGTTTTACACCGAGGTGCTCGGCCTCCGGGTGCTGGCCGAACACTTTCGGGTCGACCGAAACTCATGGAAGCTGGATCTGGCTTTGCCGGATGGTTCCCAGGTCGAGCTGTTTTCCTTTCCTGATGCGCCGCCCAGACCCTCCTACCCGGAGGCGCAAGGCCTGCGCCACCTGGCTTTTGCCGTGGCCGATGTGGACGCTTGCAAGCAGGCGCTTGAGGCCAGGGGCGTGAGCACCGAAGCGGTTCGGGTGGACGGGTACACAGGCCGGAAATTCGTCTTTTTTTCCGATCCTGACGGCTTGCCGCTGGAGCTCTACGAGTCCGTGGCCTGATGATGGCGGGTCAGCCGCCCGCTTCGAATTCGTGCATCAGCGCTTCGCCCCAGGCCCAGGGGCCGGTGAGCGTCAGGGTGAGGGTGGTCCACTCCCCATCGCGGGTCACTTGTTGATCTGCATCCCAGATGCCGCCGTCGTCCAGCGGTCCCCGTGGTCCGGGTGCGCAGTCCTCTGCAAGGGCCACGACGGCTTGGGCTTCCGAGACAAGGGCTTGCAGGTCCCGGGTTTGTACGCTGGCCATGGCCTCCCAGGAGCCCGTGCCTTCGCCATCGTCGCTGGCGTCAAAAATCAAATAGTTCAGCTGCAGCATCGCGTCTATTGTCGGGGCGTCGGGGCGAAAAAAACAGCGCCTGACGGCGCCGTTTTTTGCTTCCGCTGGACCTGGTCAGGCTGCGGCGGCTTTCACCTTCAGGCGCCAGGCGTGCAGCAGAGGCTCGGTGTAGCCGCTGGGCTGTTCCTTGCCTTTGAACACCAGGTCGAGAGCGGCCTGGTAGGCCATGCTGGTGTCGAAGTTGTCCGCCATTTTTTTGTACAGCGGGTCACCGCCGTTTTGCTGATCGACCACCGACGCCATGCGCTGGAAGGTGGCGTGGATGCGGCTTTCGCTGACGATGCCGTGGTGCAGCCAGTTGGCCATGTGCTGGCTGGAGATGCGCAGGGTGGCGCGGTCTTCCATCAGGCCCACGTTGTGGATGTCGGGCACTTTGGAGCAGCCCACGCCCTGGTCGACCCAGCGCACCACGTAACCCAGAATGCCCTGGGCATTGTTGTCCAGCTCCTGCTGGATCTCGGTGTCGCTCCAGCTCGGGTTGGCGCTCACGGGCACGGTCAGCAGGCCGGTCAAGAGGTTGTCTTTTTCGGCGTTGAAGTCGATCTTCTCCATGTCCTTTTGCACGTCGCTGACCAGCACCTGGTGGTAGTGCAGGGCGTGCAGGGTGGCGCCGGTGGGGCTGGGCACCCAGGCGGTGTTGGCGCCGGCTTTGGGGTGACCGATTTTCTGTTCCAGCATGGCGGCCATGAGGTCGGGCATGGCCCACATGCCCTTGCCGATCTGGGCCTTGCCGCGCAGACCGCAGTTGAGGCCCACCAGCACGTTGTTCTTTTCGTAGCTCTGGATCCAGGCGCTGGTCTTCATGTCGCCCTTGCGCACCATGGGGCCGGCCAGCATGGCGGTGTGCATTTCATCGCCGGTGCGGTCGAGGAAGCCGGTGTTGATGAAGGCCACGCGGGTGGAAGCGGCGGCGATGCAGGCGGCGAGGTTGACGCTGGTGCGGCGCTCTTCGTCCATGATGCCCAGCTTGACGGTGCTGTCCTTCAGGCCGAGCACTTGTTCGACGCGGCCAAACAGTTCCGCAGCAAACGCCACTTCTTTGGGGCCGTGCATCTTGGGCTTGACGATGTAGACCGAACCGGTGCGGCTGTTGCGGATGCCGGCGCTGGCGTCCTTTT
>JBFHEQ010000104.1:0-8795 GCA_041584075.1 Hydrogenophaga sp. | reverse complement strand
GAGTTTCCGGTTCAGCAACTCCACGCAGCCGATTTCAATGATGCGATCGCCGTTTTCTGGCGAGAGCCCCGTGGTTTCGGTGTCGAGAACGATTTGACGCATGGTCTGAGTTTAGCGGGGCAACGGGCAGCGCCCTTGTGCCACCACGATCGCCGGAGCCCCGGTTTCCATCAACCCTCTTTGGCGTGGTTGATCGAATACTTCGGAATCTCGATGGTCACGTTGTCCTGGGCGAGGATGGCCTGGCAGGACAAGCGGGAATTGGGCTCAAGCCCCCAGGCACGGTCCAGGAGGTCTTCTTCGTTTTCATCGAGTTCGTTGAGCGTGGAGAACCCTTCCCGCACGATCACATGGCAGGTCGTGCAGGCACACACCATGTCGCATGCGTGTTCAATCGCAACGCCGTTGTCGAGCAGGGCTTCACAGATGGAGGTACCCGCTGGCGCGCTGAGTTCTTTGCCTTGGGGGCAGTACTCGGGATGGGGGAGGATTTTGATCGTGGGCATGTTGGATACAGAGTGGACGTCGCTGGTTGGCTCAGACTTCTTCGAGCTTTTTTCCGGAGAGGGCTTTCTGGATGCCATGGTTCATGCGCATGGCGGCAAAGGCCTCAGTGCCCTTGGCCAACGCAGCCGTGGCGGCTTCGATGTCGGAGGCGCTCTCGCCTTGGACACTGAGTTGCACTTGCGCAATCTGGGACTCGATGGCGCTCAGCTCTTCTGTCGAAAGCAACGATCCGTCGGCCTGAAGCGCGCTGCGGGTGGCCACCACCATGCGGTCGGCATCCACCCGGGCTTCGACCAGGGCGCGTGCGGCCATGTCTTGTTGCGCCGTGGAAAAACTTTCTTGCAGCATGGCGGCAATCTGTTCATCGGACAAACCGTAGGCGGGTTTGACATCCACCCGGGCCTCGACGCCGCTGCCCTGCTCGCGCGCAGACACCGCCAGCACGCCATCTGCATCGACCGTGAAGGTCACGCGGATGCGTGCCGCACCCGCGGCCATGGGGGGAATGCCGCGCAACTCGAAGCGCGCCAGGCTGCGGCAGTCGGCCACGAGATCGCGCTCACCTTGCACCACATGCAATGCCAGCGCCGTCTGGCCGTCCTGGTAAGTGGTGAAGTCCTGAGCCAAAGCCGTCGGAATGGCGCTGTTGCGCGGCACGATGCGCTCCACCAGACCGCCCATGGTCTCGATGCCCAGGGACAGCGGAATCACATCCAGCAGCAACAACTCCTCACCATCGCGGCTGTTGCCAGCCAAGGCGTTGGCCTGCACCGCAGCACCCAGGGCGACCACTTCGTCAGGATTGAGGTTGGTCAGAAGCTCCTGCTCAAAGTAATCGCCCACGGCCTGCCGAATGAGCGGCATGCGGGTCGATCCACCCACCATGACCACGCCCTGCACCTCTGCCTTGTCGATGCCGGCATCGCGCAACACCTTGCGCACGGCGGTCAAGGTACGGGCGGTCAACGGCGCGCTGCAGGCTTCGAGATCTTCTGCGGTGACCACTTGGCGCACCGTTTGGCCGCCGAGCGACACCACAAAATCAACAGCGCCTGCGCTGGATGAAAGGGCCTCTTTGCAGCGGCGTGCTTCGACGTGCAAGGCGGCGCGCTCGCTGGCCGTCAACGCTCCCGGTGGATCTTGCTGCGCCAGCACCCAGGCGGCCAGCGCCTGGTCGTAGTCGTCGCCACCAAGGGCGGAATCGCCACCCGTGGCCATCACCTCAAACACGCCCCTGGTCAGGCGAAGAATGGAAATGTCAAACGTGCCGCCGCCCAGATCGTAAATGGCGTAAACACCTTCCGAGCCATTGTCCAGGCCATAGGCGATTGCCGCGGCGGTGGGCTCGTTGATCAGGCGCAAGACGTTGACACCGGCCAGCTGGGCGGCATCTTTGGTCGCCTGGCGCTGCGCATCGTCGAAATACGCAGGCACCGTGATCACGGCACCAAACAGCTCGTCGTCAAAACTGTCTTCGGCACGGAACCGCAGGGTGGCCAGAATCTCTGCGCTGACTTCCATGGGCGTTTTGATGCCCGCGACGGTGTTGACCACCGCCATGCCCTGGCTTTCCACAACCTCATAGGACAGTTTCTCTGCGTCGACCACCTGTGCCAGCGAACGCCCCATCAGGCGCTTGACCGAGCTCACCGTGTTGGCCGGATCTTCCACTTGGGCGGCCAAGGCTTCGTATCCAATCTGACGCCCGGAGCCGCCCTGTGCAGGATCAAGGTACCGAACCACGCTGGGCAGGATCACACGGCCATCGGCGGCCGGCAGACACTCCGCCACGCCGTTGCGCACGGAAGCCACCAGCGAGTGCGTGGTCCCCAGGTCGATCCCCACGGCCACACGACGCTGGTGGGGATCGAGGGATTGACCTGGTTCGGAGATTTGCAATAGCGCCATGGGTAGAGATGTCTTGGATGTGGGTTCCGGATCTGGCTGAACAGGCCTGCCGCGTTGCGGCCACCGCAAAGATGACGGGAGGCCGTAGGCCACTCGCCCCAACCGAATCGGGATGGAAGGTGACTATTGTCCCAGTTGTTCCAGTCGCTGGTCCACGTCGCGGACAAAGCGCTCGACAAACATAAGGGCTCTGACCTGCTGCGCCAGTGCGGCGTAGTCTTCTTGATCATCGGCGGTGGCGCGCAAGCCCTCCAGCATGGACCGGCGGGACGCAGCGACCTCATCGGCCATGCGCTCGAGGTCGGCCAGGCTTTCGGCGTCTTCCAGGTCTTCGCGCCACTGCATCTGCTGCATCAGAAATGCGGCAGGCATGGCCGTATTGTTCTCGGCCCCGATGGTTTCCCCATTGAGCTCACACAAGTAGCTCGCGCGCTTGATCGGGTCCTTGAGCCGTTGATAGGCTTCGTTGATGCGCACAGACCATTGCATCGCGCGCCGCTGGGTGGCAGCGTCGGCGGTGGCGTGACGGTCTGGGTGGGCCTCTCGCTGAAGCGCTTTCCAGCGCTCGTCCAGCGCCAGCTTGTCGACCGCGAACTGCGGCGTCAGGCCAAAGAGTTCAAAATCGTTCGATTGAAGATTCATGATGATCAGGCGGGTCTTGGTACAACGGTCATGCCCCTGACGTCACCGTCCGGGTTGTCCACGTCCAAGATCAAATCCTGAAGCTCTCGCCACAACCGCAACGATCCCGCTCATTGGGATTGATGAAGCGAAACCCTTCATTCAGCCCTTCACGAACAAAGTCCAGCTGGGTGCCATCGATGTAGGCCAGACTCTTCGGGTCGACCAACACTTTCACGCCGTTGTCTTCGAACACCACATCTTCAGGTGCGATCTCGTCGGCGTATTCCAGTTTGTAGGCCAGCCCCGAACAACCCGTCGTCTTGACGCCCAGGCGCACGCCCACACCCTTGCCGCGCTTGGCAATGTATTTGGTGACGTGCTTGGCAGCGGCTTCGGAAATGGATATGGACATGTCGATGAATGGTTGCGAGGACGAGGCGGGGCGCGCCTCTTTCAGGGCGCCGCAAAACCGGCTTCACCGGGCTGCTGGCAACGCCCTTGAGGGGTGACGCCGCAGGCGGCAATGGACGTATCAGCCGGTGTGCTTCTTGCGGTAATCGTCCACCGCAGCCTTGATGGCGTCCTCGGCCAGGATCGAACAATGGATCTTGACCGGCGGCAATGCCAGCTCCTCCGCGATCTCGCTGTTCTTCAGGGCGGCCGCCTGGTCCAGGGTTTTACCCTTGACCCACTCGGTCACCAGCGAGCTCGATGCAATCGCAGAGCCACAGCCGTAGGTCTTGAAACGCGCGTCTTCGATCACACCGGACTGCGGGTTGACCTTGATCTGCAGTTTCATCACATCGCCGCAAGCGGGTGCGCCCACCATGCCGGTGCCGACCGACTCATCGCCTTTGTCGAACGAGCCCACGTTGCGGGGGTTTTCGTAGTGGTCCACCACTTTTTCAGAATAAGCCATTTTGAATCTCCTTCAGTGTGCTGCCCACTGGATGGTGGACAGGTCAATTCCGTCTTTGAACATTTCCCACAACGGGGACAGCTCGCGCAGTTTGGCCACGTTTTCCTTGATCGTGGCGACGGCGTAATCGATTTCTTCTTCCGTGGTCCAGCGACCAATGGTCATGCGCAAACTGCTGTGGGCCAGTTCATCGCTGCGACCGAGGGCACGCAACACATAGCTGGGCTCCAGGCTGGCCGAGGTACAGGCCGAACCCGAAGACACCGCCAGGCCCTTGATGCCCATGATCAGGGACTCGCCCTCGACATAGTTGAAGCTGATGTTGAGGTTGTGCGGCACCCGCTGGGTGAGGTGACCATTGACGAAGACTTCTTCGATGTCTTTGAAGCCCGCCAGCATGCGGTCGTGCAATGCCTGGATGCGTGCGTTTTCAGCGTGCATCTCTTCCTTCGCAATGCGGTAAGCCTCGCCCATGCCCACGCACTGGTGGGTGGGCAGCGTACCCGAACGCATGCCCCGCTCATGGCCACCGCCATGCATCTGTGCTTCGATGCGCACGCGGGGCTTGCGGCGCACGAACAATGCACCGATCCCCTTGGGACCGTATGTCTTGTGCCCGGTCAGGCTCATGAGATCCACAGGCAGCGACTGGACGTCAATGTCGACTCGCCCGGTGGCCTGGGCCGCGTCGACGTGGAACACCACGCCCTTTTCACGGCACACCGCACCAATGGCCGCGATGTCCTGGATGACGCCGATCTCGTTGTTCACGAACATCACCGAAGCCAGGATGGTGTCGGGCCGGATGGCCGCCTTGAACACATCCAGATCGACCAGACCATCGGCCTGCACATCGAGGTAGGTCACCTCAAAGCCTTGGCGCTCCAGCTCACGGCAGGTGTCCAGCACGGCCTTGTGCTCGGTCTTCACCGTGATGATGTGTTTGCCCTTGGACTTGTAGAACTGCGCGGCCCCCTTCAGGGCCAGGTTGTTGGACTCGGTGGCGCCACTGGTCCAGACGATCTCGCGCGGGTCGGCAGCGATGAGGGCTGCCACTTGTTCGCGAGCAGTCTCCACAGCTTTTTCTGCCTCCCAGCCCCAGGCATGGCTGCGCGAAGCCGGGTTGCCAAAGTGCTCACGCAACCAGGGGATCATGGCGTCAACCACCCGCGGATCGCAGGGATTGGTGGCGCTGTAGTCCATGTAGATGGGAAAGTGAGGTGTGCTCATATCGGATGTTCTTGGAACTTGGATCTTGGTGTGGGAGGATGCGTCGTGTTCAATCTGGCGCGAGAACAGCGGGACGCGCGTCGTGGGCAGACGGCTCCAGCGGGAGCCCGCTACCGCCCCCGAAGGGTTTATTTGGACAAAGCCACGCCGCCCAGAGCAAAAACAGAGTTGGGCGCGTTGACACGAATGGGCTTGACCACAGGGGCCGAGGAGATGGCTCGCTTGATCATGGGCGCGTTTTCAACCACCACACCCTTCGCGAGTTGCTCATCAACAAGCGATTGCAAGGACACAGAGTCCAGGAAGTCAACCATCTTGGTATTGAGTGTCGCCCACAAGTCGTGGGTCATGCAGCGATTGCCTTCGCCCAGGCAGTTCTCTTTGCCACCGCACTGGGTGGCATCGATCGGCTCATCCACCGACACAATGATGTCAGCCACGGTGATCGAGGCAGCTTTCCGCCCCAGCGAGTAACCGCCCCCGGGACCCCGGGTGGACTCCACCAGTTCGTGGCGGCGAAGCTTGCCAAACAGCTGTTCGAGGTAAGACAGCGAAATTTGCTGGCGCTGGCTGATGGCAGCCAGCGTGACAGGACCGTTGTTCTGGCGCAGGGCCAAGTCGATCATGGCGGTGACCGCAAAGCGGCCTTTGGTCGTGAGGCGCATTTTCAAGCTCCTTTGTCTGGCTTGACAGTCTTGGACGATCTGCGCACCGAGACAACGGCACCCAGACCACGAACCCGCCCGACCCGACCGCGAGATGGCGATCGATACCCGGCAAGTTCTTTCCCGACTGTTTTCGTCGAGTATACCTCAAATGCCGAGTACACCCTAGGGTTATTACCAGTGAGCAGGGTATGGAAGATCTGGTCCAAACCTTTGAATGAAGTTCCCAGGTTCGATCCGCCGACGATGCGCCAGCCATCACCCCCGGGTTGTTGCCGATTCAAACACCAGACCAACCACCGCGCCCGGACCGTTGGGAGCAGCGGGCAATGCGGCCCTCATGGGCTCCTTCCTGCCCCGCAGATTCCCTGTGTCGCACCCCTGACCCGGAGGAAACCCTGCCGACACAGCGCAGAGAGCCCCGGCGCGCCAGGTCAATTTTTCCCATTTCCGCGCAAACACCTTATGCCACGCTGTCGTGGCCGGCTGCACCAAACACCTGTGCTTTCAGGTGGGCCAGCTGGTCGCGCACACCGGCAGCCTTCTCAAACTCGAGATTGCGCGCGTGCTCCAGCATGAGTTTTTCCAGCCGCTTGATTTCCCGGGCCACGTCTCTTTCACTCATGTCTTCCACACTGGCGCGCAAAGCACTCTCGGCAGCGAGCCGGTCGGCCTCTTTCCCGGCTTTCTCGCTGTAGACGCCGTCGATCAGATCCTTGATGCGCTTGTTGATGCTCTTGGGCTCGATACCCCGCTCGAGGTTGTGGGCCACCTGTTTGGCCCGGCGGCGCTCGGTTTCTCCGATCGCTCTCGCCATGGAGTCGGTGATCCGGTCAGCGTACAGAATCGCCCGCCCCTGCAGATTGCGGGCCGCACGACCAATGGTCTGGATCAGGCTGCGCTCCGAGCGCAGAAAGCCCTCCTTGTCGGCATCCAGAATCGCCACCAGCGAAACCTCGGGGATGTCCAGTCCTTCGCGCAGCAGGTTGATACCCACCAGCACATCAAACGCACCGAGCCGCAAATCCCGCAGGATTTCCACCCGCTCCACCGTGTCGATGTCGCTGTGCAGGTAGCGCACCTTGACGCCGTTTTCCGTGAGGTAGTCGGTGAGCTGCTCGGCCATGCGCTTGGTCAGCGTGGTGATGAGCACACGTTCGTTCTTCTCCACCCGGATGCGGATCTCCTGCAGCACATCGTCCACCTGGTGGGTCGCAGGCCGCACCTCCACCTCGGGGTCGACCAGGCCCGTTGGACGCACCACCTGTTCGACCACCTGCCCCGAATGGGTCTTTTCGTAGTCGGCCGGTGTGGCGGACACAAAAATCACCTGCCGCATGCGTTGCTCGAATTCTTCGAGCTTCAGCGGCCGGTTGTCCAGCGCACTGGGCAGCCGAAACCCGTATTCCACCAGCGTGGTCTTGCGCGCCCGGTCGCCGTTGTACATGCCGCCAAACTGCCCCATGAGCACATGGCTCTCGTCGAGGAACATGACCGCATCCTTGGGCAGGTAATCGGTCAGTGTGGACGGCGGCTCACCGGCAGCACTGCCAGAGAGATGGCGCGAATAGTTTTCAATCCCCTTGCAATGACCCACCTCGCTCAACATTTCCAGGTCGAAACGCGTGCGCTGCTCCAGCCGCTGGGCTTCCACCAGCTTGCCCATGCCCACCAGTTGTGAGAGGCGCTCACGCAACTCTTCCTTGATGAGCTCCACGGCGTTGAGCACCTGCTCACGCGGCGTCACATAGTGGCTGCTGGGGTAAACGGTGAAGCGGGGGATTTTCTGGCGTACTTTCCCTGTCAGCGGGTCAAACAGCTGCAGGGTTTCCACTTCGTCGTCAAAGAGTTCGATGCGGATCGCCATTTCGGAATGCTCGGCAGGGAACACATCGATGGTGTCACCACGCACCCGGAACTTGCCCCGCGAGAAATCGGCCTCGTTGCGGGCGTATTGCATGCGGACCAGCTGGGCGATCAGGTCGCGCTGGCCGATCTTGTCGCCCACCCGCAGCGTCATCACCATCTGGTGGTAACTCTCGGGTTTGCCGATACCGTAGATGGCCGATACCGTGGCCACGATCACCACATCGCGCCGCTCCAGAATGCTCTTGGTGCAGGAGAGGCGCATCTGTTCGATGTGCTCGTTGATCGCACTGTCCTTCTCGATGAACAGGTCGCGCTGCGGCACATAGGCCTCAGGCTGGTAGTAGTCGTAGTAGCTCACAAAGTACTCCACCGCATTCTTCGGAAAGAACTCTCGGAACTCGGAATACAGCTGGGCCGCCAGCGTCTTGTTGGGCGCAAACACGATCGCCGGGCGCCCGAGGCGGGCAATGGTGTTGGCCATGGTGAAGGTTTTGCCTGACCCCGTCACGCCCAGCAGCGTCTGGAACACCTCCCCGTCGTTGACGCCCTCCACCAGCTGTTCGATCGCCGTGGGCTGATCGCCTGCCGGTGGGTAGGGCATGAACAATTCAAACGGCGAACCCTCGAACCGGACGAACTCCCCCTCCTGGACTGGCGTGGCGTCCACAAGGCTCAGAGGGGCGGCATCGGACAAGCTTGGCATGGGCGGATAAAATCAAAGGGTTAACCAGACAGCGTACCGCAATCCCGGCGGGCTTGTCTGCAGACCCGCTTCTAACGCCCCACCCTTCAGGAAAGCCTCATGTCCCTGTTCACCGCCGTTGAAATGGCCCCACGCGACCCTATCCTGGGTCTGAACGAACAATACGCCGCCGACACCAACCCGCTCAAGGTCAACCTGGGCGTGGGTGTGTACTTTGACGACAACGGCAAGTTGCCCTTGCTGGAGTGCGTGCAGGGGGCGGAAACGGCCATGATGGCCACCCCCACAGCTCGCGGCTATCTGCCCATCGACGGCATTGCCGCCTACGACGCAGCCGTCAAAGGCCTGGTGTTCGGTGCGGACTCCGACG
>JBFHEQ010000103.1:0-8796 GCA_041584075.1 Hydrogenophaga sp. | reverse complement strand
TTCAATATCGAGTGATGGAAAAGGTCTCATGGGCAACCGACAGTGCCGGTCACTCGATGTACAGGGGGTAACATCTCGTCCCATGTTGAATCCGCGCATTCATGTGGGTGTGGTGGGCTTTTCCGATGTGGAACGGCACGCCTTGAACACCATTTTTCGCCTCTCCGAGGAGCGGGAGGTTGCCTACGCTCCCTGGATCCCGCTGGTGGCGCAGGGCACAGGTATTTCTGTCACGGGGCCAGAAGTGGTGCTTGTGGATGGTGATAGCGCGGAGGCCGTGCTGTTCCATGCCCGGCCATCCCCGGAAGGGCAGCGGGTGATCTGGGTCGGCGAAGATGCACCCGATCACGCTTGGCGCGTGTTGACCAGACCAATGAGCTGGTCAAGCTTGCTGGAGGATCTGGACGCCGTGTATGCCGCGCGACAGGTTGACTCGGGGCTACTGGATCTGGACATCACCAGTCCCGGCGGGCTGGAGGAACTGCTGGACAACGCCTTGGTCCCCATTCGTCGGGCTTTGCTGGTTGGATTGGATGCGGGCGACAAGATCTTGCTGCAGAACCAGCTGGCTGCCGTTGGCGTCGAGGAAGTGGATGCGCCTCGTTCCACAGAGCAGGCAGTCGACTGGATTGCGCGCCACCAGTATCAGTGTGGCGCGTTCAATATCGACAACCACCAGGTGGATGCTTGGCTGTTGTCGCGCCTGTTTGCCGAACGAAACCCCCATGCCATGAATCTGGGTTTGTCGGAACATGCCAGCCCGCTGGCCGCATGGTGGAGCCGTCGCCGAGTGCGGAAGGATTCCCATCGCTCAGGCATCAATGCGCTGGTGTCCCGGCCCCTGAGCCGGGCTGAACTGTTGCTCTGCATGGAGCGCCTGCGCTGAAATCAGGTGGTCTGGCGGCGGGTGAGTCGCCAGGCAAACCTGGCGGGGTCCAGGGCCTGAACCAGATCGGTGTCGAGATCCGGTTTCTCGTTGTCCATCAGGCTGCCCAGCAGTGTGCCCATGCTGTGCGCCAGCGTGATGCCCCGGGAACCCAGAGCGCTCAAGGTGTACAAGCCCGTCACACGAGGCATCTGCGCCAGGGCCAGACGGATGCGTCGCGCGCCGGGTTGGGCCATGTGGTGCTGCAGGGCGGCGATGTCCGGTACGGCACCAACCAGGGGCAAGCGATCAAGTGAAGCGCAACGCACCTGGGCCCAGCCTTGCAGGTCACCGCTGTGGCCTGCCTGTTTCATGCCGTTTGCGCCGGCCTGGCTCAGCAGGGAAAGGCTCTCGAGGTTCCGGCCGTGGCCTTCTTCAGTCACGTGGGTGGAGTGGTCGCCCCGCTCGTAGGTGGAGCCCATGGACCACAGGCGAGTGGGCCACTCGGGGCCAAGGCCACTGTCTTCATAACAAGGCACAAAAACGCCGTTGTCACGCCTTGGCCGAGCTTCAAGGGGTTGCCCTGCCAGCGGCCCCAGGCTCATCTGGCCTTTGACTGGGCGCAAAGGAAGTGCATCGGCTACAGCGGATCCGCCTTTCAGGCTCGCGCTCAGCAACTCGAATGATCCCCAGGCCCCAGCCACGACCACCGCATGCCCTTGAGCAATGTGCTGCCCATGATCATCTACCGCTCGCCACCCTTCGGCTGCGTTCTGTTCGAGGCGGTGGATGCGGGTGCCCCAGATGGGTTGAAGCGCCGTGAGCCGGCGGGTTTCGGTCAGCCAGGCCTGAACCAGTGCGGCCGGCCGAACCAACGCAGCCGGCCACCGACCTGGATCGTGCCCGAAGTTGTCAATCTCGCAGGCTTGCCAACCCTCGCCGGGTGGAATCAGGCGCTTCAACTCGTCTTGTGTATCGGGTACGCCCAATGCGCTCAAACGCGACAGCGGTGTGGGTGCCCGCGTGACGTGCGGGCTGAGCATGCCCACCGGCAAGGCGGAAGCCGCCTGCGCCGGGCCTTGAGCTGCATCGATCAATGAGATCGACCAGCCACGGCGGGCCAAGGCGACGCTTGTCGCAGCGCCGGCCAGGCCCGCGCCGATGACCAGTGCGTGGCGCATGGATGGGTGGATGGTGTTCAAACAACCGGGTGAAAAGGGTCAGAGGCAGCCGGCCTTCGAGTGGAACTGGGCCGTGCCTCAGGCGGAAGGCGGCACGTAGCCTGCAGCCGCGTCGGCACCTTCGCCAAAGAAGTGCTTTTCCATCTGGCGCGCCAGATATTGGCGCGCCCGGGCGTCGGCCAGGTTGAGTCGGTTTTCGTTGAGCAACATGGTCTGGTGTTTCAGCCAGGCCGCCCAGGCTTCTTTGCTCACGCTTTCATAAATGCGTTTGCCCAGCTCGCCAGGGTAGGGGGCGAAATCCAGGCCTTCGGCTTCTTTGCCGAGCTTGATGCAGTTGACGGTACGTGCCATGGAAACTCCTTGTGAGGCGTGAAAACAATCCCCAAATTGTGCCTGCATCGGGAAACCCTTTTCGGGTTTGGTGTTCCAATGGGCGCTGGCTCGTTTTGAGCGAGCCTTGAAACACTGTTTTTTTATGCTTTTCATGATCCCGTTTTCACACGCCCGCTCCTGGTTGCTACTGATGTCCGCCGGTTGTGTGGCCATGCTGGCCTACGGCCTTTACTTGCAGCACGTCGTCGGGCTCGAGCCCTGCCCCATGTGTGTCGTCCAAAGATACGCACTGGTACTGGTGGCCCTGATTGCTGGACTAAGTGCCCCGATCAAGAATCGCCGGGTGCAAAACGGTGGCCTGGTGGCAATGGGGCTGGTGTCGATGTTCGGGGCATTTGTGGCGGCCCGCCAGAGTCTGTTGCAGTGGAACCCGCCCGAGGTGATGAGCTGCGGCCGGGATTTCTACGGGATGATCGAGTCGTTTCCACTCAAGCGGGCCATCCCCATGATTTTCAAAGGCAGCGGTGACTGCTCTGCGGTGGACTGGACTTTCCTTGGGCTGACCATCGCCAACTGGTCTTTCCTGTGTTTCAGCGGGTTCATGCTGATGGCTGCTCTGTTGTGGTGGAAGCGCGAGCCCCGGGCCGCCTGAGCGCGCCCTGAAGGGCCCTGAGACCTAGAAACCAGTCTTGCAGTCGTTGCTGGATGGTTCCGGTTGGGGCCTATAAGACCACACCACCCGGGTTTTCGCCGCGTTCGTACACCACATGGGCGCGCCCGACGATGAGCGAATCCAGTTTGCCGATGTGCTTGCCGTTTTTGTTGGAATAGGGGAGCTTTTGTAGAAGGTAGCGCATGGCATTGAGCCGTGCACGCTTTTTGCAATCGCTTTTGATCACGGTCCAGGGCGCATCGGCGGTGTCGGTGTCGAAGAACATGGCTTCTTTGGCCTTGGTGTAGTCGTCCCATTTGTCGAGCGACGCGAGATCGATGGGGCTGAGCTTCCATTGTTTGAGCGGATGGGCCTCGCGTTCTTTGAAGCGGCGGCGCTGTTCTTCGCGGCTGACCGAAAACCAGAATTTCACCAGGTGGATTCCGCTGCGCACCAATTGGCGCTCAAACTGCGGAGCCTGGCGCATGAACTCGGTGTATTCCTCATCGGTGCAAAAGCCCATGACGCGTTCGACCCCGGCCCGGTTGTACCAGCTGCGGTCAAACAACACGATCTCACCGGCCGTGGGCAGGTGCTCCACGTAGCGCTGGAAATACCATTGACCCCGCTCCACTTCGCTGGGTTTTTCCAGTGCCACGACGCGTGCCCCGCGGGGGTTGAGGTGCTCCATCACCCGTTTGATGGTGCCGCCTTTGCCAGCGGCATCGCGGCCTTCAAACAGAATCACCACCCGCTGCCCGGTCTCCTTGGCCCAGGCCTGAAGCTTGAGCAACTCCACTTGCAGCAGGTATTTGTTGGCTTCGTAGACCCGGCGTGACAGCAGGTTTTTGTAGGGGTAGGCGCCGCTGCGCCAGTCTTTGGAGAGTTGCTCGTTGGGATCCACCTCTTCGGCTTTGGCTCGGGCATTGGCCTTGACCTGGCCTTTGAGCAACTGGCGGATGGCCTTGGCGTCATCCGGGGCAGCGCCTTCCAGAATGGCGCGCAGCGATTCCGCCTTGTCGGCTTTGCTGCTTTCCTTGCGGGAAAGAATGTCGCGCACGGCGGCCAGTTGGGCCCCTTGTTTTGCTTCAACGGCCAGGCCCACGACCCTGCGACCGATCTTCTTGGTCTGGGTGGTGCCGACGGTATCACCCAGCGCGGCGAGACGTGGCTTCGCGATCTTGGGTTTGTCGGCAACCGGTGCTTTTGCAGTGGGCTTTTTCCGAGAAACAGCGGTTCGTTTGGGCGTTGCTTTCAGCGCTGGCCGGGTGGCCGATCGGGCCAGCTTGCCCGGCGTGGACTCGGAGGGGGAATGGGGTGCGGGATTCGCTCGTTCGGTCATGGTCAGGTTGTCATTCGTTTGCGGTTCAGCTCTCAAGTATGGTCCCCTTAAATTTGCGGGGTTTGACATTGGTCAAGTCGATGCCGGTACCGCCTTTGGTGATGGCTTCTTGCGCTTGGCCAAGGTCAACGTCCACCAGCCCAAGCTTGAAACGGTGAGCAACAGCAGCGGAAACCCTAGCGAATTTTGATCACTGCATCACCATTGCGCCCATGAGGGGGGCCGCGATAGCGCCCAGGGTGTAAGTCAGCACCAAAACCGCGGTGGCCTCAAAGAGCCCGGTGCCGGTTTCGTGATTGCCGATGTCGATCACCGTCAAGGTGTAGAGGCCGCCGCCCGCACCGCCCCAGCAGAATGCCACGGCGATGGCCACTGCAGGCAGGCTGGCCAACCAGGGCGTCGCCGCATTCAGTGCCATGGTCACGGCTGCACCCTTGTACACCACCGCATCTGGTCCACCAGAGTCATCCCCACGTTGCCTGTGCTCAACCGCCTGCGGTGGCGAGCCATTCGGGGCACCAGCAGATCGGCCGGAAGCCTGACCACAGCGGCCATGTCCCGGGCCGGCATCCCCGCAAGGGGGGCTTTTTGCACCCTTCATCCCCATGGCAAGGGGAGGTTTTTCCCCTGTCAGCTCAGTTTTTTCACCAGCACCTGGCTCTTGCGGTCCCAGTTGTAGCTGCGTTTACGGCCCTCTGGCAGCCAGTCGGCGCTCATCTGCACAAAACCGCGTTTGATGAACCAGTGCATGGTGCGCGTGGTGAGCACAAAAATGCTTTGCAGGCCCTGGGCCCGGGCCCGGTTTTCGATGCGCTTGAGCAGCCGCTCGCCGTCGCCCTGGCTTTGAACCTGGGGCGATACCGTCAAGGCGTACATTTCGCCGGTCATGGCTTCGGGGTAGGTGTAGAGCGCCGCGCAACCGAAGATCACGCCATCGTGTTCGATGATGGTGTAGAAGCTGGCGTCGCGTTCGATTTCGGTGCGGTCGCGTTTGACCAGCGTGCCGTCTTTCTCAAAGGGTTCAATCAGCGCCACGATGCCGCTGACATCGTCGATGGAAGCCTCACGCAGGCTCTCCAGCTTTTCGTCCACGATCATGGTGCCGATGCCATCGTGGGTGTAGATCTCGAGCAGCAGGCAGCCCTCGACCGCAAACGGCAAGATATGGCTGCGCTCCACACCGCCTTCGCAGGCCTTGATGCAGTGTTGCAAGTAAAACGCCGTGTCGGTGGGCTGGGTGGCGCTGGGCAAGGTGGCCAGCATGCGCTTGGCCTCGGCCAGCGGCAGCTCGGTGTCAATGGCGCTTTCGGGGTCGCTGGCATCGATCCGGATGCCCGGCACCTCGGTCAGGAACATGAGCTTGTCGACCTGCAGAGCCACGGCCACCGACGTAGCGACGTCTTCCATGGTCAGGTTGAAGGCCTCGCCGGTGGGCGAAAAACCAAATGGCGAGAGCAGCACCAGCGCCCCCATGTCCAGCGTGCGCTGTATCCCTACAGCGTCGACCTTGCGCACCAGACCCGAGTGGATGAAATCCACCCCGTCCATCAGGCCCACCGGGCGGGCGGTGATGAAATTGCCCGAAATCACCCGCACCGTGGCACCCGCCATGGGTGTGTTGGGCAGTCCCTGGCTGAACGCCGCCTCAATTTCATAGCGCAATTGCCCTGCAGCTTCCTGCGCGCAGTCCAGCGCCACCGAGTCGGTGATGCGCATGCCATGGGAATACTTGGCTTCGTGGCCCTTGGCCTTGAGTTGCTCGTTGACCTGCGGCCGAAACCCGTGCACCAAGACAATCTTCACGCCCATGCTCTGGATCAGCGCCAAGTCCTGGGCCACCGTCTGCAGCTTGCCCGCCTCGATGGCTTCGCCGGCCAGGCCCACCACCAGGGTATTGTTGCGGTGCTTGTGGATATAAGGCGCCACCGAGCGGAACCAAGGCACGAAGGTGAAGTTGAAGACGTTGGACATGGGCGGGTGCAGGGGGGATGTCGTGGGTGGGCATGTGCCGAGGCACGGATAATGGCTGGTTGCTGATTTTGACTGAAGTTCTCCCTTGACTACCGCTCCCCTGAAAATCGAGTTTCCCGAATCCCTGCCCGTCTCTGCGCGCCGGCAGGAGATCGAGCGCGCCATGCGCGAGAACCAGGTGGTGATCGTGTGCGGAGAAACGGGCTCCGGCAAGACGACCCAGTTGCCCAAGATCGCGCTCCTGATGGGGCGGGGCAAGCTGAACGCCAAGCCGGGGCAGCGCGGACAGCTGATCGGGCACACGCAGCCCCGGCGCATCGCAGCGTCCAGCGTGGCCAAGCGCATCGCGGAAGAGTTGAAAACGCCGCTGGGCGAAGTGGTGGGCTACAAGGTGAGGTTCCAGGACCGGCTCTCGAAAGACGCTTCGGTCAAGTTGATGACGGACGGCATTTTGCTGGCCGAGACGCAGACCGACCCGGACCTGCGCAACTACGACACCATCATCATCGACGAGGCGCACGAGCGCAGCCTCAACATCGATTTTCTGCTGGGCTATTTGCGTCAGTTGCTGCCGCGCCGGCCCGACCTCAAGGTGGTGGTGACTTCGGCCACCATCGATGCTGACCGGTTCGCCAAATACTTCGAATCGAAGAAGGGGCCAGCGCCAGTGATTCAGGTGTCTGGACGCACGTTTCCCGTAGAGGTTCGCTACCGGCCATTTGAAGAAAGCCGCGAATACGACTTGAACGCGGCCATTGCCGACGGCGTGGACGAGTTGTGGCGATCTCCCCAGGGCGGCGACATTCTGATTTTTCTGCCGGGCGAGCGCGAGATCCGCGAGGCGACCGACCATTTGCGCAAGCACCTGTCGCACCAGCCGGTGTTTCGCAACGCCGAGGTCTTGCCCCTGTTCGCCCGCCTGAGCCAGGCCGAGCAAGACCGTATTTTTCAGGACCACAGCGGGCGGCGCATCGTGCTCGCCACCAACGTGGCCGAGACTTCCCTGACGGTGCCGGGCATCCGTTACGTGATCGACGCGGGCACGGCGCGGGTGAAGCGCTACAGCTTCCGCCAGAAGGTGGAGCAGCTGATGGTGGAGCCCATCAGCCAGGCGGCGGCCAACCAGCGCTCGGGACGTTGCGGCCGCGTGGCCGATGGCATTGCGATCCGGCTGTACGACGAGGCAGGGTTCAACAGCCGCCCGCGGTTCACCGATCCCGAGATTCTGCGCAGTTCGCTGGCGGGTGTGATTTTGCGCATGAAGGCGCTGCGGCTGGGGGCTGTGGAAGACTTTGCGTTCATCGAACCGCCCCAGAAGCGCGCCATCGTGGATGGCTACCAATTGCTCAACGAACTGGGTGCGGTGGACGACCACAACGAGATCACCCGCATTGGCGAGACACTGTCTCGTCTGCCGCTGGACCCCAAGGTGGGCCGCATGCTGCTGGAAGCCAAGGAGCGCGGCGCGCTGGACGAGGTGCTGGTGATTGCGTCGGCCCTCAGTGTGCAGGACGTGCGCGACCGGCCTCTGGAGAAGCAGGCGCAGGCCGATCAGGCTCACGCCAAATTTGACGATGAGAAGAGCGAATTCAGCGGCACGCTCAAGCTCTGGAAGTGGCTGGACGACAGCAAAGGTGGCCACGGCAAGGACCACAAACTCAGCCACCGGCAATTCGAAGGCGTCTTGCGCGAGAACTACATCAACGTGCGCCGGTTGCGCGAGTGGCGCGACATCCATTCGCAGCTGCACACCGTGGTGGCCGAACACAAGTGGGTCATCAACACACAGCCAGCGAGTTACGAGCAGCTGCACCTGTCCATGCTGTCCGGCTTGCTGGGCAACATCGGCCAGAAGAACGACGCGGAAGACTGGTACCTCGGTGCGCGCGGCATCAAGTTTTACCGCCACCCCGGCGCCAACCTGAGCAAAAAACCGGGCCGCTGGATCGTGGCGGCCGAGCTGGTGGAGACCACGCGCCTGTTTGGCCGGGGCATCGCGGCCATTGAGCCGCAATGGCTGGAGCAGGTGGGGGCGCACCTGATCAAGAAGCAGTTGCTCGATCCGCATTGGGAAAAGAAGGCAGCGCAGGTCACGGCGCTGGAGCGGGCCACGCTGTACGGCCTGGTGGTGTACCACAACCGCCGCACCGACTACGGCCGCGTGGATCCGGCGGGCGCTCGCGAAATCTTCATTCGCGAAGCCTTGGTGGCGGGTGAATGGGAAACCCGTTTGCCGTTCCTGTCCGCGAACCAGAAGCTGGTGAAGCAGGTGATGGAGCTGGAGCACAAGTCGCGCCGGCAGGACGTGCTGGTGGACGACGAGCTGATTTTTGCGTTTTACGACGCGCAGATCCCGCCCGATGTGTTCAGCGGCGCGAGCTTCGAGCGCTGGTACAAAGACGCTCACCGGCTCAACCCCAGATTGCTGCAGCTCACCAAAGAAGAGCTGATG
>JBFHEQ010000102.1:0-8843 GCA_041584075.1 Hydrogenophaga sp. | reverse complement strand
CCTGAGGGTGATGAGCGCGGCGTCATCATCAACCTGTCGTCCGGTGCCGCACAGGACGGCCAGATGGGACAGGCGGCCTACGCCGCCAGCAAGGCCGGGGTGATCGGCCTCACGCTGCCGGTGGCACGGGACCTGGCCGATCTTGGCATCCGCTGCGTAGCGGTTGCGCCGGGCTTGTTCGAAACGCCGATGGTTGCGGGCCTGCCAACGAAAGTCGCGCAGGCCATCGTTGACCGCATGATTTTGTTCCCGCGCCGCATGGGTCAAGCCAACGAGCTGGCCCACCTGGTGCGCTCCATTGTCAAGAACCCCTATATCAACGCGACCTGTTTGCACATTGATGCCGGTGCACGCATGAGCACTCGCTGAACGAGACCAACACCATGAATTTCCTCCCCACTGAAGAACAGCGCATGGCCGTGGAAGGCTTCACTCGCTTCCTGGAAACCGAACTGCGCCCGATTGTCGAACGCTACCAGCCCGACAAGCTGATTGAAAAAGAGGTGATGCTGGAGATCTTCCAGAAGATGCTGCCTTACGGCATGGGGGGCAACGGCATTATCGCCGAGGAACATGGCGGCCTTGGCATGCCCTGGCTAACCTATGCACTGATGTACGAGCAGCTCGCGCGCATCTCCGGCGACGTGGCCATCTCGCTGCTGATCCAGCAGCTCGGCGCTTACACGCTACAGGTGTGCACCAACACCGCCATGCGCGAGAAATACCTGCCGCGCATGGTCCGCGCCGAGATCATCGCCTGCAGCGGCATCAGCGAACCCGGCGTCGGCTCCAACGTGGCCGAGGTGACCTGCCGCGCCAAACGCGACGGCGACCACTACATCGTAACCGGTGAAAAAACCTGGATATCCAACGGTCACTATTCCGACTTCTGCATGGTCATCGTTCGCACATCGAGTGAAGGCTCGGGCGCCATCTCGATGATCCTGGTGGATCGCGCCGAACACGGGTACGAAAGCCGCAACATCGATAAGCTGGGGCTCAACAGCACTTCGACCGCACAACTGTTCTTCGACGGCGCGCGTGTACCGGCCGAAAACATGATGATTGAACCCGGCACCGGCCTGAAGAACACCATGGTGCTGTTCGAAAAGGCGCGTCCCATGGTCGGCATGACTTCGATCGGCATCGCCCAAGCCGCACTCGACAAGGCGGTGGCCTACGCGAAGGAACGCCGCCAGCATGGCAAGCCGATTGGCGGTCATCAATTGATCCAGGGCATGCTGGCCGAGGCTGCTACCGAACTCGACGCCGCGCGACTGCTGGTCTACCGCGCCTTCAACCTGATCGACCACGGCGTGCGCAGCGAGGTGCAAAGTGCCATGGCCAAGTGGTATGCGACCGAGATGGCGGTCAACGTCACGTCGAAAGCAGTGCAGATTCACGGCGGCAATGGCATCACCAAAGACTTCGGCGTTGAACTGTTGTTCAGAAACGCCCGCATGATGCCGATTCCCGACGGCACCACCGAAATCCAGAAACTTATCATTGGCCGCGCCCTGACCGGCATCAATGCCTTCTCCTGACCCATGACCTCCAACCCCTCCATTAGCCCGTCCGGCGCGGCTTCGGTGCTGCAGGCGCGGGACATCACCTTACGCTTTGGCGGTGTCACCGCGCTGGCCGAGGTCGCCATCGACGTGCGTGGCAATGAGCTGCTGGCCATCATCGGACCCAACGGCGCTGGCAAGAGCTCGCTAATGAACGTGCTGAGCGGCTTTTACCAGCCGCAACAAGGCAGCGTGCACTACCGTGGTCAAGACATCAAAGGCCGCGCGGTGCACCAGATCGCGCGCGATGGCGTGGTGCGCACTTTTCAGGGCACCCATTTATTTTCCAACATGAGCGTGATCGACAACATCCTGGTTGGCCGATACAGCAAGATGCGATCAAATCTTGCGCAGGCATTTATCTACTTTCCCTGGACCCAGCGTGAAGAAACGCTGCACCGGGAAGCGGTCGAGGAAATCATCGACTTCCTTGAAATTGAGAATATCCGACACCAGCCGGTAGGCGCACTCGGCTACGGTCTTCGCAAGCGCGTGGACTTGGGCCGTGCATTGGCGATGGAACCCAAGGTTCTGTTAATGGATGAACCCATGGCCGGCATGAACACCGAAGAAAAGGAAGACCTGGCTCGCTTCATCATCGACGTGCGCGAGGCGAAGCGCATCCCGGTGGTGCTGGTGGAGCACGACATGGGGGTGGTAATGGATCTGGCCGACCGCGTAGCGGTGCTCGACTTCGGCCGCAAGATCGCCGACGGCACGCCGGCGCAGGTTCAGGCCGATCCGGCCGTGATTCAGGCCTACCTGGGAGCTGCGGCATGAGCGCGACCCGCCCCACTCCGGTATCCGTACCGACTTTGCCACAGAAGTTGCTCTCCCACGCCCAGGAACATCCGCAGCGGCTAGCGCAGCGCGTCAAGCGCAAAGGCGTGTGGCGCAACTATGCGTGGGCCAACGTGTTTGACCGCACGCGCAGCATTGCGCTTGGCGCGGCGGCGCAGGGCTTGCAGCGCGGCGAAACCGCGATCGTGATCGGCGAGAACGAACCCGAGCATTACTGGGCGCTGTTCGGGGCCCAGTCACTGGGCGCCAAGACCGTGTCGGTCTACCCCGACGCCACCGTTGACGAACTGCATTACCTGTGCGAGGACTCGCAGGCCCGCTTCATCTTCGCGCAGGACCAGGAGCAGGTCGACAAAGCGCTCGCGCTGCTGGAGCGCTTGCCCGACATCCGGGGAATAGCCTACTGGGACAACTCGGGCATGTGGTCGTACCGGCATCCGCTGCTGCAGTCTTTCGATGCCTTGACCGCTGAAGGGCGGCGCCAGCACGAGCGGCACCCGCAGCGCTTCGAACGCGAAGTCAACGCCGGCCAGGCGGACGATCTGGCCCTGCTGACTTACACCTCCGGCACCACCAGCAAGCCCAAGGGCGTGATGATCAGTCACCGCTGGCTGATCGACAACGCGCTGCGCATGAAGAGCGCATTGCCGCTGCAAGACGGCATGGAATACATGTCCTACACCCCGCTGGCCTGGATCACCGAGCAGTTGCTGGGCGTGACCCTCGGACTGATCACGCCCCTGGTGGTCAACTTCCCGGAAGGCCCCGACCAGGTCTTGCCCAACTTGCGCGAGCTCGCACCGCACATCGTGCTGTTCGGCCCGCGCCAATGGGAGAACATTGCCGCCACCATCGAGGCGCGTATGCTCGCAGCGAGTTGGCTGGCGCGCGTCGTATACCGCTGGGGCATACGCATCGGCCACGACGTGCATGTGGCGCGGCTCGAAGGGCGGACGGCACCGTGGCTATCGCGTCTGCAGCTGCCGCTGGCAGAGGCGCTCGCCCTGCACCCGGTGCGCGATCAGTTCGGATTCATCCGCAGCAGCATCGCCGTCTCGGGCGGCACCGCCATGGCGCCCGACGTGTTCCGCCTGTTCCACGCCATGGGCGTGCCCGTGCGCAACATCTATGGCTGCTCGGAATTCGGCCTGATTGCCGGCCACCGCGGCGAGCACTACGACCTCGAAACCGTGGGCCCGCTGCTAGATGTGGACCCTGCCTTAGGCGCGCCGCTGGAATCGCGCATCGAGGACAACGGCGAGCTGCTGCTGCGCGGCGGTACCGGCTTTCTCGGCTACTGGGGCAAGCCCGACAAAACTGCCACAATCCAGCGCGATGGCTGGTACGTCAGCGGTGACGCAGTGCGCAAGACCGAGCGCGGCGAACTGGTGTACCTCGACCGCGTGGAACACCTGGTCCAACTCGCCAGCGGTCACCTGTATCCCCCGCAGTTCATCGAGACGCGGCTGCGCTTTTCGCCCTTCATCAAGGATGTGATGGTGCTGGGCGACGCCACCCGGCCCTGGGTTGGCGCGCTGATCAACATCGACATGGCGGTGACCAGCCGCTGGGCCGAGGAGCGCCGCATCGCATTCTCCACCTTCACCGACCTGTCGCAGCGGCCCGAGGTGCGGCAACTGGTGCAGGGCGAAATCCGCCGCATCAACAAACTTCTGCCCGAAAGCTCGCGGGTAGTGCGCTTCGCCAATTTTCCGAAGGAACTCGACCCCGACGAAGGCGAACTCACCCGCACGCGCAAGCTGCGCCGCGAGTTTCTCGAGGTGCGCTATCGGGCGCTGATTGACGGACTGTATGCAGGCGCCGCCGACATTGCCTGCGAAATCGCCGTGACCTACCAGGACGGCCGCCAGGGTTTGTTGCGCGCAACCGTGGTGGCCACCGACATCGACCAGACACACACACCATGATCATCGAATTCTTCAACTACACCATCAACGGCGCGCTGCTCGGCCTGTTGTATTCGCTGGTGGCCATGGGCTTTGTCGTCATCTACCGCGCCAGCAAGGTCTTCAATATGGCGATCGGCGAGATGATCGTGCTGGGCGCCTTCCTGCTGTGGTGGGCGATCCAGTCGCGCGGCATGCATCCGGCGCTGGGCATCGCCGTTGCACTGGGCATTTCGGTGCTGATCGGGCTGGCGATCGAACGCCTGCTGTTCAGGCGCCTGATCGGCGAGTCGGTGTTCTCGATGATCATGGTCACCATCGGGCTGCTGATCCTGATGCGCGGCCTGGTGCTGGTGATCTGGGGCCCGCAAGAGCGCCAGTTCCCCGTCATCTTTCCCCTCACGCCCATCATCCTGGGCGAGATGATCATCCCGCGCCCGCTCGCCATTGGTGGCGTCATCGCAGTGCTGGCGGCGGTGGTGCTGCACTGGTTCTTCAATCGCAGTCGCACCGGGCTGGCGATGTCGGCGGTGGCCGAAGACCACCAGATTGCGCTGGCCATGGGCATCAGCGTGCGCCGCTCCATCGCCTTCGCCTGGGCGCTTGGAGGCGTGCTGTCGGTCATCACCTCGATGGTCTACCTGAGCGGCAAGTCGCTGACCTTCCTGTCCTCAGAGATCGGCTTCGCCGCCCTGCCGGTGGCGCTACTGGCAGGGCTCGAATCCATCGGTGGCCTGCTGCTGGCCGGCATCATCGTCGGGGTCGTGCAGGGGTTGACTGCGGCCTACATCGACCCGCTGATCGGAGGCAACGCCGCCGCCGTCGTCCCCTATATCTTCATGCTGGTGGTGTTGGTGGTTCGTCCGACCGGCATGTTCGGCTGGAAACGCATTGAAAGAGTCTGACCCATGGATCCCTCCGGCATTTTTTCCACCAGTTATGCGCATGACCGCGCGCTGATCCGTACGCGCGCCCAATGGGTCACCCTGGCCCTGTTCATCGCAACTCTCCTGATCCTCCCCTGGTTCGCCTCGGCGCGTCTGGTTGCCGTAGCCAACCTGATGCTGGTCACATCCGTTGTAGTGATTGGTCTGCAAATCACGACCGGTTACGCCGGACAGATCAATCTCGGACAGGCCGCCTTCATGGGCGTCGGTGCCTATGCGGCCAGTGTGATCGATGTCAAAGCCGGGTTGCCGTTCTGGGTAGCTGTACCTGTCGGTGGACTGGTGGCGGCGATGGCTGGCTGGCTGTTTGGTCTGACAGCGAAACGCATCAAGGGTTTCTACCTCGCACTGACCACCATCGCGGCCCAGTTCATCTTCCACTTCGTTGTGTTGAATCTGCCCTCGGACTGGCTCGGCGGCGTCAATGGTTTCAGCCTGGAAACCGCCAGGTTCGGCTCGTTCGTTTTCAACACCGACCGATCCCTGTATTACCTGTTCCTTGGCGTCACCACGGTGATGGTATTCGGCGCTTTCGGCATCCTGCGCAGCCGTCACGGGCGCGCTTTTGTTGCCGTGCGCGACGACGATGTGGCCGCCGGCATGATGGGCATCGATGTGGCCGGCACCAAGTCGCGCGCCTTCGTGATCGGCGCTTTTTACGCCGGCATCGGCGGTGCCCTGTGGGCCTACCAGGTGCGCTATGTGTCGGTCGATCAGTTCACGCTGTTCAACTCGATCTGGTTCATTGCAATGATGATCGTCGGCGGGCTCGGCTCCATCGTCGGGGCACTGATAGGCACAGTCCTCATCCGGGGCGTGCAGGAGACCATCACAAGCCTCGGGCCTGATCTGGTCGAGCGCATCCCTAGCCTGAGCAGCGACCTGATCTTCGCCAGCATGAATGTGTTTCTCGGCCTGATCATCACGCTGTTCCTGCTGCTTGAACCCAAAGGTCTGATGCACCGCTGGAACATTCTGAAAACCAACTACCGGCTCTGGCCGTTTCACCACTGAGCCCGCCCACCACAGCGAGTCGCCATCCCCCTGTCCTTTTTCCCTTCATCACCAACCGGAGACAAGCATGCAACGCAGTACCTTTCTCAAACTCACCGCCACCCTGGCCACCGGCCTGCTGCTGAACGCGCCCGTTCACGCACAGACAACGACCATCAACGTCGCCGCCTTTGCCGACTTCGCTGGCCCCTACGCCAACGTCATGCCCCAGATGGAGGGTGGACGGCTCGCCATAATCGACTGGTGGAACAAGGAAGTGGGCAGCAAGCTCAACACGCGAATCGTCGTCAAGACCTACGACACCCGCTATGACGTGGCGCAAACCGCCAGCCTCTGGCCCGGCATCAAGGCTGAACTCAAACCCGTTCTCGTACTCGGTCTGGGCGGCCCCGACGCCGCCGCGCTGCAGCAGCGCCTGCCCGAAGACAAAGTCCCCATGCTGTTCGGCACCGCCACCTACGGCTTCGGCTGGAAACCCAACCAATGGGCCCTGAACCTTCGCCCTACCTACGCCCATGAGGCGGCCGGATTCCTGGAATGGTTCCGCACCACCAAACTCGAAGGCAAGCGCCCGGTCAAAGTGGCGATCATCACCTCCGAAGCCACCCCAGCCTACGCCGACATGGCCAAGGGCCTGCAAAGTTATACCAAGGCCAACCCCGACAAGGCCACCTTTATCGAGGCGATCTGGACCGAAGTGCAGCCAACCGACCTGACCCTGGCCGTGCGCCGCCTGGTCAACGCCGGCACCGACGTGATCGTGATCCAGACCAACACCGCCCAGGCTGTGGCCACCAAACGTGCGCTGCAGGCTCTGGGCAAAAACGTTCCGATCATGCTCTCGCTGCACAACGGGGTAGTGGGATCATCCAAGGCACTTGGCGACCCGAACGGCTTTGCCGGTGATTTCGAGGTGGGTGCCATCGCCGATGCCAGCGAAGACGACTCGACCGCACGCAAGTTCTACAGCATGTTGCAGGAAAAGCAAGGCCTGAAATCGGGCTGGAATGCAATGACCATCATGGGCCTAGGCCAAAGCATCGTGGCCGTGCGTGCGATTGAGGCCACCATCAAGGCCAAGGGCCCCGGAAAAGTCACCGGCGAAGCCGTGCGCGAGATCTTGATGAACAGCCAGTTCACCGGCAACGACCTGATGGGCATATTGCCCGGCGTGGACTTCAGCAACGACGTCCCTTTCCCCACCGGCACCGCCAAGGTCAACATTGCGACCATGAAGGACGGCAAGGTGGTTCGGGCGGCGGGCGATGTGACCGTGCCAATGGTGCCTAAATGGTGAATTCAGCCCTTGCTGCAGCAGCGGATCAACGTACCACGCCCCTTGCGGCCGCCAATCCGGCGGTGCTGACGCTATCCAACGTCGAGGTGTTGTATGCCGAGGTGATCCTGGCGCTCAAGGGCGTGTCGATGCGGGTCCCCGAAGGCGGATGCGTGGCGCTGCTGGGCGCCAACGGCGCAGGCAAGAGCACCACCCTCAAGGCCATCTCCGGCGTCATTGACTCGGAAGACGGCCGCGTCTCGGGAGGGGCGATCACCTTCGACGACCGGCCGATTCAGGGGCACGACCCGGCGACCGTGGTGCGCAGCGGTCTGGTCCATGTGATGGAGGGCCGGCGCGTGCTGCAGCACATGACGGTCGAGCAAAACCTCATCATCGGCGGCCACATGTTTCCATCGGCGCAGGCGATGCGCCGGGCGATGAACAGCGTGTACGAAGCAATTCCCCGCCTAGCAGAACTGCGAAAACGCACTGCCGGCTATCTGTCGGGCGGCGAGCAGCAGATGCTGGTGATCGGGCGCGCAATCATGGCCGAGCCCAAACTCATGCTGATCGACGAGCCGTCACTCGGACTGGCGCCGCGCATGATCGAGGAAGTCTTCGCCGTGCTGCACCACTTGCGTGAGCAGGGACTGTCGCTGATCATCGTCGAGCAAAACACACGCGTGGCCCTGGAGATCGCAGACTATGGCTATGTCATGGAGAGCGGCCGCATCGTGCTGGAGGGGCAGGCCCAGGAACTGCGCGACAACGAGGATGTGCGCGAGTTCTATCTCGGCCTCGATCGCGAGGGGGTGCGCAAGAGCTTTCGCGAGGTCAAGCACTACAAGCGGCGCAAGCGCTGGCTGGGGTAACAAACGGCTGGCTTGTGGTTTTAATTCAGTTTCAGGAGTAACGACAAATGAGTGGTCCCTTGCAGGGGTTGAAAGTGATCGAGTTCGGCGGCATCGGCCCTGGACCGTTCTGCGCGATGATGCTGTCCGACATGGGCGCGGACGTGATCCGCCTGGATCGCAAGGCCGACAAGGGAAAAGACCGCGGGGAGGGCACCTTCCTGGCCAGTGGGCGGCGCAGCGTGCTGCACCGAGGCCGGCGTTCGGTGGCGGTCGATCTGAAGTCGCCCGCAGACGTACAGCGGGTGCTGGAGCTGGTCGACGGGGCCGACGCCATCATCGAGGGTTTTCGCCCGGGCGTGATGGAGCGGCTGGGATTGGGCCCGGACGTGCTGCTGGCACGCCACCCGCGACTCGTCTACGGACGCATGACCGGCTGGGGTCAGGACGGCCCGCTCGCGCAGGCCGCCGGGCAT
>JBFHEQ010000101.1:0-8852 GCA_041584075.1 Hydrogenophaga sp. | reverse complement strand
GTATCGTCGGCGATGTGATCGGTAAGTACCACCCGCACGGCGACAGCGCGGTCTACGACACCATCGTCCGCATGGCGCAGGACTTCTCCTTGCGCCACATGCTGGTCGACGGGCAAGGCAACTTCGGCTCGGTGGACGGTGACAATGCCGCGGCCATGCGATACACCGAGATCCGCATGTCCAAGATCGCCCATGAGTTGCTGGCCGACCTGGACAAGGAAACGGTGAACTTCGGGCCCAACTACGACGGCTCGGAAAAGGAGCCGTTGGTGATGCCCGCGCGCTTCCCCAACTTGCTGGTCAACGGTTCGGGCGGTATCGCCGTGGGCATGGCCACCAACATCCCGCCGCACAACCTGAACGAGTCCATCGACGCCTGTCTGCACCTGCTGAAGAATCCGGAAGCCTCGATCGACGAGCTGATGGAAATCATGCCCGCGCCCGATTTCCCAACGGCCGGCATCATCTACGGCATGAGCGGTGTGCGCGACGGTTACCGCACAGGCCGTGGACGCGTGGTGATGCGTGCCAAGTGCCACTTTGAAGACATCGACAAAGGCCAGCGCCAATCCATCATCGTTGACGAGCTGCCCTACCAGGTCAACAAAAAAACCTTGCAGGAGCGCATCGCAGAGCTGGTGCACGAGAAAAAAATCGAAGGCATCAGCCACATTCAGGACGAGTCCGACAAATCGGGCATGCGCCTGGTGATCGAGCTCAAGCGCGGCGAAGTGCCAGAAGTGGTGCTCAACAACCTCTACAAACAAACCCAGCTGCAAGACACCTTCGGCATCAACATGGTGGCGCTGATCGACGGCCAGCCCAAGTTGTGCAACTTGAAGGATCTGGTGCAGGTGTTCCTGGAGCACCGCCGCGAAGTGGTGACACGCCGCACGGTGTTCAACCTGCGCAAAGCCCGCGAACGCGGCCACGTGCTGGAAGGCCTGGCGGTGGCCCTGGCCAACATCGACGATTTCATCAAGATCATCCGCGAGTCCCCCACGCCGCCTGTGGCCAAGGCTGAGCTGATGACGCGCAGCTGGGACAGCGCGCTGGTGCGCGAGATGCTCACCCGTGCGAAGGCCGATGGTGACGTGATCAACGCCGACGACTACCGTCCTGATGGATTGGCGCGCGAATTTGGCATGGGCAGCGACGGTCTGTACCGCTTGTCCGAAACGCAGGCACAGGAAATCCTGCAGATGCGCCTGCAACGGCTGACCGGTCTGGAGCAGGACAAGATCGTGGCCGAGTACAAGGAAGTGATGAGCGTGATTGACGATCTGCTCGACATCCTGGCCAAGCCCGAACGCGTCTCGATCATCATCGGCGAAGAGCTTGTTGAAGTGAAGACCGAATTCGGCCAGACCAAGCTGGGCGCCCGCCGCAGCGAGATCGAACACAGTGCGCAGGACCTGTCCACCGAAGATCTGATCACCCCCACCGACATGGTGGTCACCCTCAGCCACAGCGGCTATATCAAGAGCCAGCCCCTCTCGGAATACCGATCACAAAAACGCGGCGGCCGAGGCAAGCAGGCCACAGCCACCAAAGATGACGACTGGATCGACCAGCTGTTCATCGCCAACACGCACGACTACATCCTGTGTTTCTCCAACCGCGGCCGACTGTACTGGCTCAAGGTCTGGGAAGTGCCGGCAGGTTCGCGCGGCTCGCGTGGTCGCCCCATCGTCAACATGTTCCCGCTGGAAGAAGGCGAAAAGATCAACGTGGTCCTGGCGCTGACCGGTGAAGCGCGCAAATTCCCGGAAGACCAGTTTGTGTTCATGGCGACCAGCATGGGGACCGTGAAAAAAACGCCACTCTCGGATTTCAGCAACCCCCGCAAGGCCGGCATCATCGCCGTGGGTCTGGATGAGGGCGACTTCCTGATTGGCGCAGCACTCACCGATGGCGAACACGATGTGATGCTCTTCAGCGATGGCGGCAAAGCCGTGCGCTTCGACGAAAACGATGTGCGCCCCATGGGCCGCAATGCGCGCGGTGTGCGCGGCATGGCCATCGACGACACACAAAGCGTGATCGCGATGCTGGTGGCCGAAGACGAAGCGCAAAGCGTGCTCACCGCCACCATCAACGGCTATGGCAAGCGCACGCCCATCGGCGAGTACACCCGCCACGGGCGCGGCACCAAAGGCATGATCGCCATCCAGCAGAGCGAGCGCAATGGCAAGGTCGTGGCGGCCACCCTGGTGCACAGCGACGACGAGATCATGCTGATCACCGACACCGGTGTCCTGGTGCGCACCCGGGTCAGCGAGATCCGCGAAATGGGCCGAGCCACACAAGGCGTGACCCTGATCGCACTGGACGACGGCTCCGAACTTTCCGGCCTGCAACGCATCGTCGAAAACGATGCCAACGTCCCTGACACCGGCGAGACGCCCGATTCGAACGCTGCTGACGCGCCAGACGAAGGCACGGATGCCGCATGACACAGCGACCGTATAACTTTTCTGCCGGCCCTGCCGCGATGCCGGAGGCGGTGTTGCAACAGGCCGCCGCCGAGATGCTGGACTGGCAAGGCAGCGGCATGAGCGTGATGGAGATGAGCCACCGCGGCAAAGCCTTCATGTCCATCATCGAAGCCGCCGAACGGGATCTGCGTGAGTTGCTGGCCATACCCCAGCACTTCCGCATCCTGTTCATGCAAGGCGGCGGTCTGGCCGAGAACGCCATCGTTCCGATGAACCTCTCGCGCGGTGGCGTGGTGGACTTTGTGGTCACCGGCAGCTGGAGCCAGAAGTCGGCAAAAGAGGCCCGCAAGTACGCCACCGCCCGGGTCATCGCCAGCAACGAGGCCAACGCACACACCCAGTTGCCCTCCCCGGCCGACTGGCAGTTCAGCCCGGATGCACAGTACGTGCACATCTGCAGCAACGAGACCATCCATGGCGTCGAATTCCACGGCCTGCCCGACCTCAAGGCGCTGGGCAGCAATGCGCCTCTGGTGATCGACTTTTCTTCGCATGTCGCTTCACGTGCGGTGGACTGGTCGCGTGTCGGCCTGGCTTTTGGCGGTGCCCAGAAAAACCTCGGGCCGGCCGGCCTCACACTGGTGGTGGTGCGCGAAGACCTTTTGGGCCAGGCGCTCGCTACATGCCCCAGCGCGTTTGATTACAAGATGGTGGCCGACAACGGCTCCATGTACAACACACCGCCCACCTATGCCATCTACATGGCGGGGCTGACCTTCCAGTGGCTCAAGCAACAGAGCGAGGGCTCCGCCACCGGCATCGCCGCGATGGAACAGCGCAACATCCAGAAGGCAGCCCTGCTCTACGACTTCATCGATGGCTCCCAGCTGTACCACAACCCGGTTGCGAAAACTTGCCGTTCGCGCATGAACGTGCCCTTCTTCCTGCGCGACGAGTCCCGCAACGAAGCCTTCCTGAGCGGCGCACAAGCTGCGGGCTTGCTGCAACTCAAAGGCCACAAATCGGTCGGCGGCATGCGCGCCAGCATTTACAACGCCATGCCGCTGGAGGGCGTGCAGGCGCTGGTCAATTACATGCGTGAATTTGAGAAGACCCTGGCCTGACCCATGACGCAACCCACCCAATCCGACGCGCTGGCAGGCCTGCGCATTGAAATCGACTCCCTGGACCAGCAACTGCTGTCGCTGCTGAACCAGCGCGCACGCGTGGCCGAGCAGGTCGGAGAAATCAAGCGTGCCGAAGGTTCACCCTTCTTCCGCCCCGATCGTGTGGCCCAGGTCATCGACAAGATCCAGGGCTCCAATCGGGGACCTTTGCTGAACCAGCATGTGGCTTCGATCTGGCGCGAGATCATGTCGGCCTGCCTTGCACTGGAAGCCCCACAACGTGTTGCCGTTCTGGGCCCTCCAGGCACCTTTTGCGAACAGGCCGCCGTGGAATTTTTCGGTGGTGCCGCCAACCTCATCTATTGCGCCAATTTCGACGAGGTGTTCCACGCCACCGCTGCGGGCACGGCCCAGTACGGCGTCGTGGGCATGGAAAACTCCACCGAAGGCGTGGTGGCGCGATCGCTCGACCTGTTCCTCCGTTCGCCTGTGCATGTGGTGGGCGAAGTCAGCCTGCTGATCCGCCACAACCTCTTGCGCCAGTCCAACTCGCTCGACGACGTCGAGGTGGTCATGGCCCACCCGCAGGCGCTGGCCCAATGCCAGAACTGGTTGACGCAGCACCTGCCGAACGCCGAACGCCGAGCGGTGTCGAGCAATGCCGAAGGGGCACGGCTGGCGGCCACCAACCCGGCCTGGGCAGCCTTGGCGAGCGAGCGGGCAGCGGCACAGTTCGCGCTGCACATCGTGGCCCATGCGGTGCAGGACGAAGCCTACAACCGCACCCGATTCGCCGTCATCAGCCTGCCCCAGACCATGGCCATGCCGCCGGTCTCGGGCAAGGATTGCACCAGCCTGGTGGTTTCCGTACCCAACCGCCCCGGCGCGGTGCACGACCTGCTCGTGCCACTGAAAACCAATGGCGTGTCCATGACGCGATTTGAATCCCGTCCGGCCAAATCGGGCCAGTGGGAATACTATTTCTACATCGACCTCGCTGGCCATCCTTCGCAACCCAATGTCGCCGCCGCCCTGAAAGAGCTGCAAGGCCTTTGTGCCTTCTACAAGGTGCTGGGTGCGTACCCGGTGAGCGAATGATGGTGGCGGCCAACTGCTCAACGAACCCTATGACTGCGCGCTCTCCAAGTGCGATTGACCCGCTGTGGATGGAGTCCCATGTTTGATCAACTTGGCCTGATCGGTTGCGGCCTCATGGGCGGCTCCTTTGCGCTGGCGCTCAAACAGGCTGGCCTCGTCAAGCGTGTCGTGGGCTACAGCAAGTCGCCGTCCACCACCGAGCGGGCGCGCCTGATGGGCGTGATCGATGTCGAAGCGCCGTCTGCCCTGCTCGCCGTGTCCGGAGCCGATCTGGTGTTGCTTGCCGTCCCGGTGGCGGCGACCGAATCCACGTTCAAGGCCATCCGGCACTTGCTGACCAAAAACACACTGGTCATGGATGTCGGCTCGACCAAACGTGAAGTGATTGACGCAGCGCGCCGTGTGCTTCGCGATCAGGTGGGTGTGTTTGTGCCCGCCCACCCCATCACCGGCAAAGAGCTGGCCGGCGTTGAACACGCCGACGCCGATTTGTACCGAGGTCGGCAGGTCATTCTTACCCCCATCGAACGCACCCTCACCACCCAGATCGACAAGGCCCAAAAGCTGTGGGCTGCCCTCGACTGCGACGTCAAGCTCATGTCGCCCGAAGCGCACGATGCGGCCTACGCTGCCGTGAGCCACCTGCCACACATGATCGCTTTCGCCATGATGAATGCCATCAAGGGGCAGGCATCTGCCGATGAATTCCTGTCACTGGCAGGGCCCGGCTTCCGTGATTTCACGCGCATCGCCGCCAGCGACCCCAACGTCTGGCGCGACATCCTGATCTCCAACCGGGAAGAGCTCCTCGCCCAATCCCGGCATTTTCAGCGCGCACTGCATGCCTTGGAACAAACCCTCTCGGGCAGCAATGCCGATGCGCTGGAAACCCTGATCGACAAAGCCAGCCAGGCACGTGCGCACTGGCGCATGAGCACCAACAAACCCAAGAGCTAACACGCCCGACAACGCCACGGGTGCCCTGCGCCCAATCCTGAGCGCATGTATTCCAACGACCACCTCGACATCCCTCCCCTTGCCGCAGCTGGCGGCACGGTTCGCCTGCCAGGCTCGAAGAGCATTTCCAACCGGGTTCTGCTGCTGGCCGCCCTGTGTGAAGGCCAGACCGACATTGTTGACCTGCTGGACTCCGACGACACCCGGGTGATGCTGCAGTCCCTGGCCCAGCTGGGCTGCCCCATCGAACGTCCGGCCGAAGGCATTGTGCGCATCGGTGGCCTCGGCGGGCAACTCAAGGTCAAGGAAGCGGCCCTGTTTCTGGGCAATGCGGGCACTGCCATGCGCCCCCTCACGGCCGCGCTGGCCCTGTTGGCCAGCACCCAAGGCGCACGCTTTGAACTCAGCGGCGTTCCGCGCATGCACGAACGCCCCATCGGTGACCTGGTCGATGCCTTGCGGCAGCTGGGGTGCCCATTGAAATGCCTTGCGCAGGAAGGCTATCCCCCACTCCAGCTGGGTGACGGCACCCAACACCTCTTGTCCTTGGACGCGCCGATCCGGGTTCGGGGCGATGTATCCAGCCAGTTCCTCACCGCATTGCTGCTCGCACTGCCGCTGGTTGCCCAGCGTCAGGACGTGGTCATCGAAGTGATCGGGGAGTTGATCTCCCGCCCCTATATCGACATCACCCTCAACCTGCTGCGCAAGTTCGGCGTGGACATCCGCACCGAAGGCCCGTCCCGGTTCATGGTTCCCGCTGCCAGCCGATACACCTCCCCTGGCCGCATAGCGGTGGAAGGTGACGCATCTTCGGCCAGTTATTTCATCGCCTTGGGCGCCCTCGCTCCCGCCCGCGCCGGCCATGATGGCATCACCATTGAAGGTGTAGGCGAGGCATCCATCCAGGGGGACATCCGTTTCGTGGAGGCGGCACGCCTCATGGGCGCCGACATCCGCAGCGAAGCCAACCGCCTGCACATCCGCCAGGGCAGCTGGCCACTCAAGGCCATTGACCTGGACTGCAACCACATCCCCGACGCGGCCATGACCCTGGCAGTGATGGCACTCTTTGCGGAAGGCACCACCACGCTGCGCAACATCGCCAGCTGGCGCGTCAAGGAAACCGACCGCCTCGCCGCCATGGCCATCGAAGCGCGCAAACTGGGCGCCACGATCGAGGAAGGTCCGGATTTCATCCGCATCACGCCCCCGGCCGGCATCGAGGCTTGGCAAGCCGCCGCCATCCACACCTACGACGACCACCGTGTCGCCATGTGTTTTTCCCTGGCCGCATTCAACCCGGCGGGGCTGCCGGTCCGTATCGAAGACCCCAAATGCGTGGGCAAAACCTTCCCCGACTATTTTGAGGCCCTGTTCTCGGTGTGCGAAGCCGCTCCCCGCCAGATACCGGTGCTGTGCATCGACGGCCCGACCGCATCCGGCAAGGGCACTCTGGCTGAGGAGATTGCAACCCGGCTGGGCTACCACTTGCTGGACTCGGGCGCCCTGTACCGCCTGGTGGGCCTGGCCGCCGAGCGGCAAGGCCTGGCCACCGACGACCAGGCACTGCAACAACCCGAAACGGCGGCCCGCCTGGCTGCCTTGGCGGGCAACCTGCTGGTGCGTTTCGAACAACAGCGCATCTGGCTCGACGGCGAAGACGTCACCGATGCTTTGCGAACCGAGGCAGCCGGCATGGCCGCATCGCGGGTGTCCACCTTGCCCGGCGTTCGCGACGCCCTTTTGCGCCTGCAACACAGTTTCCAGCGCCTGCCCGGGCTCGTGGCCGATGGTCGCGACATGGGCACGGTGATCTTCCCGGAGGCCACCCTCAAGGTGTTTTTGACCGCCAGCGCGGAAGAACGGGCCCAAAGGCGGCATAAGCAATTGATTTCAAAGGGTATTGCTGCTAAAATCGACGACCTTTTGGCAGATTTGGTGGCGCGAGACTTGCGGGACGCATCCCGCACCCATGCACCCCTCAAACCTGCTGAAGATGCTTTGCTGCTGGACAACTCCCACATGGACATCGGGCAATCGGTGCAACAGGTGCTGGACTGGTGGCAGGGCAGATCGGCGTTCTCAGCCCTCTGAGTTCGCCATTTTTGATGGCCCCAAAGGCACAGCCGGGTATTCCCAACCCGCAGGCCCGAGGGTTGTTTTTTACTTAACCCCGCGGTGTTTTGCACCGCAACGTCAACACCGTTTTTTCTGTCGTTACCCTCGCCCGGATCTCCTGGAGAGCTGGTGCGTCCCGACGATGAACGGTTTTAGGAAACTCAATGTCTGAATCATTTGCCGCCCTCTTTGAAGAATCCCTGAAACGCGCAGAGATGCGCTCGGGCGAAGTCATCACCGCCGAAGTTGTTCGCATCGAACACAGCCACGTGGTGGTCAACGCCGGTCTGAAGTCGGAAGCCTACGTGCCTCTGGCCGAATTCAAGAACGACCAGGGTGAACTCGAAGTGCAGGTCGGTGACTTCGTCGCCGTGGCCATCGACTCCGTGGAAAACGGCTTCGGTGACACCCTGCTGTCCCGCGACAAGGCCAAGCGCCTGGCTTCGTGGATGGCTCTGGAAAAAGCCCTGGAATCCGGCGACTTCGTGACCGGCACCACCGGCAACAAAGTCAAGGGCGGCCTCAAGGTCATGGTCAACGGCATCAGCGCCTTCCTGCCAGGTTCGCTGGTGGACAGCCGTCCGACCAAAGACCTCACGCCTTACGAGAACAAGACCCTGGAATTCAAGGTCATCAAGCTCGATCGCAAGCGCAACAACGTGGTGCTGAGCCGCCGTGCCGTGGTGGAAGCCTCCATGGGCGAAGAGCGCGCCAAGCTGATGGAAACCCTGAAAGAAGGCGCCATCGTCAACGGCGTGGTCAAGAACATCACCGAATACGGTGCGTTCGTGGACCTGGGTGGCATCGACGGCCTGCTGCACATCACCGACATGGCATGGCGCCGCGTGCGTCACCCATCGGAAGTGGTGACGGCTGGTCAGGAAATCACCGCCAAGATCCTGAAGTTCGACACCGAGAAGCACCGCGTTTCTCTGGGTCTGAAGCAAATGGGTGACGATCCCTGGATGGGCGTGGCCCGCCGCTACCCACAGAGCACCCGCATGTTCGGCAAGATCACCAACATCGCCGACTACGGCTCATTTGTTGAACTCGAGCCAGGCATCGAAGGCTTGGTGCACGTGTCCGAAATGGACTGGACCAACAAGAACGT
>JBFHEQ010000100.1:0-8871 GCA_041584075.1 Hydrogenophaga sp. | reverse complement strand
TGGCTTCCTTGAATTTGTCTTCGGCGCCCTTGGCTGCATCGCCCTGGTTGCGGTCAGGGTGGTGCTTCATCGCCAGCTTGCGATACGCCTTTTTGATTTCGTCGTCCGAGGCGTTTTTCGGGACGCCCAGCACTTCGTAAAAATCGCGTTTTGCCATGGTCTCTTGCTGTACTGAATGAATAGAAACGCCGCGTCAGGCCACTTTGCAGTGCCCGGACGCGGCGGTGGCTGTCAGATGGAAAGCGCGGCGATCAAGCCTTTTTCACTTCCTTGACTTCGGCGTCGACGATGTCGTCGTCGGCCGCCTGGCTGCTGTTGCCAGCCGGGGCAGCCTGACCATCGGCACCGCCTTCTGCGGCAGCTGCTTCGGCTTGCGAGGCTGCATAGACCTTTTCACCCAGCTTCTGGCTGGCGGTCATGAGCGCTTCGGTCTTGCTCTCGATGTCGGCCTTGTCTTCGCCCTTGAGGGCTTCTTCGACGTCCTTGAGCGCGGTTTCGATGGCTTCCTTTTCGCCGGCTTCCAGCTTGTCGCCGTGTTCGCTCAGGCTCTTCTGCACGCTGTGCACCATGGCTTCGCCCTGGTTGCGTGCCTGAACCAGCTCGACCTTTTTCTTGTCGTCGGCGGCGTTCAGCTCGGCATCTTTCACCATTTGCTGGATCTCGTCCTCGGAGAGGCCGGAGTTGGCTTTGATGGTGATCTTGTTTTCCTTGCCGGTGCCTTTGTCCTTGGCGCCCACGTGCAGGATGCCGTTGGCATCGATGTCGAAGGACACTTCGATCTGGGGCATGCCGCGCGGGGCGTTGGGAATGCCTTCCAGGTTGAATTCACCCAGCGCCTTGTTGCCGGCGGCGATCTCGCGCTCACCCTGGTAAACCTTGATGGTCACGGCGGGCTGGTTGTCTTCGGCGGTGGAGAAGGTTTGGGCGAACTTGGTCGGGATGGTCGTGTTCTTGGCGATCATCTTGGTCATGACACCACCCATGGTCTCGATACCGAGCGACAGGGGGGTCACATCGAGCAGCAGCACGTCTTTGCGGTCACCGGAGAGCACCTGACCCTGGATGGCAGCGCCCACGGCCACGGCTTCGTCGGGGTTCACGTCTTTGCGGGGATCCTTGCCGAAGAAGGCTTTCACCTTTTCCTGCACCTTGGGCATGCGGCTCATGCCGCCCACCAGGATCACGTCGTTGATGTCGTTCACGCTGATGCCGGCATCCTTGATGGCGGTGCGGCAAGGGGCGATGGTGCGCTCGATCAGCTCTTCCACCAGGGCTTCCAGCTTGGCGCGGGTGAGCTTGATGTTGAGGTGTTTCGGACCCGAGGCATCGGCGGTGATGTAGGGCAGGTTGACGTCGGTGGCGGCGGAACTGGACAGCTCGATTTTGGCCTTCTCGGCGGCTTCTTTCAGTCGCTGCAGGGCCAGCACGTCTTTGGTCAGGTCAACGCCTTGTTCTTTCTTGAACTCGGTGACGATGTGGTCGATGACGCGCTGGTCGAAATCTTCGCCGCCCAGGAAGGTATCACCGTTGGTGGACAGCACTTCAAACTGCTTCTCGCCGTCCACGTCGGCGATTTCGATGATGGACACGTCGAACGTGCCGCCGCCGAGGTCATAGACAGCGATCTTGCGGTCGCCCTTTTCCTGCTTGTCCAGGCCGAAGGCCAGGGCTGCAGCGGTGGGTTCGTTGATGATGCGCTTGACATCGAGGCCAGCGATACGGCCGGCGTCTTTGGTGGCCTGGCGCTGGGCATCATTGAAGTATGCCGGCACCGTGATCACGGCTTCGGTCACGGGCTCGCCGAGGTAGTCTTCGGCGGTCTTCTTCATCTTGCGCAGGATGTCGGCCGACACTTGCTGGGCCGAGAGCTGCTTGCCGCGCACTTCCACCCAGGCGTCGCCGTTGTCGGCGGCCACGATGGAGTAAGGCATCAGGGCGATGTCTTTCTGGACTTCTTTTTCCGTGAACTTGCGGCCGATCAAACGCTTGATCGCGTACAGCGTGTTCTTGGGGTTGGTCACGGCCTGGCGCTTGGCGCTGGCGCCGACCAGCACTTCGCCGTCTTCCTGGTAGGCGACGATCGACGGGGTGGTGCGCGCACCTTCCGAGTTCTCGATCACCTTGGTGGTGTTGCCTTCCATGATGGACACGCAGGAATTGGTCGTGCCCAAGTCAATGCCGATGATTTTTCCCATTTTTGTGTACTCCGAAAAAGAAAGAATTGAAACTGGTGAAGAGATGTGGATAACTGTGTGGATTTCAAGTGGGTGGCGTGTGGACAGCTGTGGATAAAGTTCGATCGCTGCCGGGATTCACGCCGTTGGCCTCACTTGGGCGCCGTCACCGTCACCAGGGCCGGGCGCAGCACGCGCTCGGCGATGAGGTAGCCTTTTTGCAGCACGGACACCACCGTGTTGGCTTCCTGGTCGGCCGGCACCATGCTGATGGCCTGGTGCTGGTGGGGATCGAACTTCGTGCCTTTGGCGGGGTCGATCTGCACCACTTTGTGGCGCTCCAGAGCGCTCTTGAGCTGTTTGAGCGTGGCTTCCGTGCCTTCGCGCAGTTGTTCGCGTGTGGCTTCCTGGATGGCCAGGCCGGCTTCGAGGCTGTCGGTCACGGCCAGCAGGCTTTCGGCAAAGCTTTCGACCGCAAACTTGCGGGCCTTGCTCATGTCTTCTTCAGCGCGACGACGGGTGTTTTCGGCTTCGGCCTTGGCCCGCAGGTACTGCTCGGCCAAGTCGGCGTTCTGTGCCTTGAGGTGGCTGACCTCGTTGGTCAGGGTCGCCATCGCGTCCTCTTCGGTGGCTGCGTCCACAACCTGCGCTTCTTCCGGACTGACCGGTGCAGCAGAGGCGGGCGGTGAAGAAGGGGTGGAGGGGGCGTTAGGCGGCGTCTGGCTCATGGGTTCTGTGTGAAAGTCGTGCAACAGGGATGGCCCTGTCGGGGCCATATGGCTGGATCTGGGGTGGCGGGGCCGAATTTCAAGAGCCCTTTGGGCGCCAAAGCGGTTGCTGGGTTCAAAATGCTGCTTTTTGCACAGGATTCACCCATGAAACTGATTCGCCATGGCGCGCGCGGCGCTGAGAAACCCGGTCTGATCGACGCTGACGGGGTGCTGCGCGATCTTTCGGGGCTGGTGGCGGACATCGGCCCCGCCACCTTGACCCCTGATTCTATGTCCAGACTGGCGGCCCTGGATACGGCCAGCCTGCCGCGCGTGGCCGAAGGCACCCGGCTGGGATCTTGTGTGGGCGGTGTGGGCAACGTCGTTTGCATCGGTCTCAACTACGCCGATCACGCCGCCGAAGCAGGCATGAAGGCGCCGGGGCAACCCATTGTGTTCAACAAGCACAACGGGGCAATCAGTGGTCCGAACGACGACATCTGGCTCCCGCCAGGCTCCCGGAAGCTGGATTGGGAAGTGGAACTCGGTATCGTGATTGGCTCGCCGACCTTTCACGTGGATGAAGATCAGGCCATGAAGCATGTGGCTGGATTTTGTTTGATCAACGATGTATCCGAACGGGCCTACCAAACCGAGCTGGAGGGTCAGTGGGTCAAGGGCAAGAGCTACCCCACCCATTGCCCCGTGGGTCCCTGGCTGGTGACACCCGATGAACTGGGTGATGTTCAGGACTTGGATCTGTGGCTGGATGTGAACGGCCAGCGCCGCCAGACCGGCAACACCCGCACCATGATCTTTGGTGCTGCCTTCATCGTGAGCTACTTGAGTCGCTTCATGGCGCTTCAGCCTGGCGATGTGATTCCCACCGGCACTCCGCCGGGCGTGGGCATGGGGCAGAAACCCCCTGTTTTCCTCAAAGCCGGGGACGTGATCACGCTGGGCGGACGTGGCCTGGGTGAGCAGCGACAGACCGTGGTGAACAGCCCAGCCTAAAGGCTGGTGGTTGAGGTGGTGTTGACGGGCCGGCAGGCCCGGTCATACTGCTGTGCCGTCCGCCATGGACCAAAGCATGGACGCCTGTGCTCACCACCGGGTGGAGCGGGCGGGTGAAGCCGGTGCCGGTGGCGGCATCCTGACCAACAGCAGCAGGGGGTGCGATGAAGCGGTTTGCTTGGGTGATGGGCTTGTTGGGCGCCGCTTTCATGGCGGTTGGTGTGGGCTTTTCTGTGCACACCTGGCAGTTCATGGACCGGGCGCAGCTCGCCTCCGGCGTGGTAACGGAACTGGTGCGTTCGGGCAAAAGCCTGTCATCGGTCCGCTACAGTCCGCGCATCCGGTTTGAAACGCCTTCGGGGGATGTGATCGACTTTGTGTCCAGCGTGGGCAGAGCCCCGGACGACCACCGGGTTGGCGAGTCGGTGGCTGTGTACTTTGATCCGGCGAATCCTGGTGATGCCCGGTTGAAGGGCTTCAGGGAGTTGTGGGGCTTTGCCAGCGTTGCAGGAGGCTTGGGCGGTGTATTCGTTCTGATCGGTACGGGCCTGGGACTTGTCAAACGTTTGCATGCGCAGAAACTGGCGCAGTTGCGAAGCACAGGGGATTTGGTGCTGGCCACGATCGACAAGGTTGCGCTCGACACCGGCACCACCGTCAACGACCGCCACCCTTGGCGCGTGCATGCCCATTGGGACGATCCCGTCTCCGGGCGGCGGTACCCGTTTGTCAGTGAGATGCTCTGGGAGGACCCCAGCGCAGGCCTTGGTCAACAACCCGTCCGGGTGTACATGGACCGCGAGAAACCGGGGCGTTATGCGATGGATTTTTCATAGGCAGCGCGGGAGGCCGCTCGTGCACCTTCGGCTTTGTCCTCAAGGGGCGCGCTTTCTGCCGGCTTGATCGCCAGGGTCAGCCAGCGCCGCGACTGGCTGAGGCCTCGGTCGCGCCGGCGAGGTGGGCGGCACGGGCCTGGTTTTGTGACCACCGGCTGGCAAACAGCTGCACGTCGGTGAGGCGGCGTGACAGGTCGGTGCCCTGGGTGGTGAGGCGGTAGCCGTCTCCTCCGTGCTCGACCAAGCGCGCCGCGCGCAGCTGTTTCAGGCGCGTGTTCAATGTGTTGGGCGTCACGCCGCCCACGCTGTCCTGCAGCAGGCGAAAAGTCTGGGGGTGACCGTCGGACAGGGCCCAGATCACCCGAAGCGCATAGCGCGATTCGAGCAGATCGAACAACTGGATCACGGCGGCGTTGTCTTTGGCGCTCATGCGGTGGTTCTCCTGCGTGGGCGGGAATAGGAACGGGTGCTAGCAGTTTCCTAGCTTCTTTCCATAGTGCATCCGATTGGGTCCGTTACGGCTCGGGACATACCCCGATTGTCGACCGCCGGCCTTGGAGTCGTTCTTCCCAAACCGCGATGCGGGTTATGCCGAGCTGCCCGGGGGCTGGTAGACCTTGCGCAGGAGCTGTTTGAGGGTGTCCAGCTCCCGGGTTGTCAGAGGCGAGGCCGCGTCATTTTCCAGCTGGGTGGCGGTGGCCTGCGCCTGGCCCTGCAGCTGTTGGCCGGCTTCGGTGAGGTGCAGACCCTGTGCGCGCCGGTCGGTCGGATGGGGGCGCCGGACGATCCAGCCCCGGGCTTGCAGGCTTTTCACGATGCCCACCAGGTTGGGCGGCAGGATGTCCAGTGCCGTGCAGATCTGGCGGGAGGTCACGCCGGGGTTGTGTGCGATCAGGGTGAGCACCGAAAAATCGACCGGGCGAAGACCATAACGCTCCATGCGCCGCAAAAAAACCGCGATGACGGCCAGGGCGGCCCGTCGGGCGTTGTAGCCGAGCAGCGTTTCCAGGTAACGGGTGTCCAGCGGGCCGTCCTGCGAAGGCGTGGCTTCCACCTCGTTTTGCGGGGCGGCGGCTGGGGTCTTGGGCGCTTTGCGCGGGCGGTCTGGGGTTGGTTTCACCATGGTGTCCGAGCATAGCGCCAGGGCGTGCGCCCCGCTGTCAGTCTTCCGACAGGCCGCTGCGCAGGATGCCCATGCGCATCTTGAACTCGGGCCAGACCCAGCGCCAGAAGGCCTGTCGTGCCTGGTGCCACCGGGCCTCCTCTGCGCCCGGGGTGTGGGCGATGCGGTCCCATGACCAGGCCATCAGGAGCATGGCGAAGGCGCGCAAAAAGTCTTCGGCCAGGCGGTGGCCCAAATCGGGCGGCGCACCTTCTGCTTGCACGGCGGGCAACAGTGTCCCCCGGACGAAACTGTCAAATTCGAGCAAGGCTGCGCGAGCGGGGGACTCTGAGGTCTGCTCCAGCTCGTTGTGCAGCGTCTGCAGAAGGGTGCTGAGTGCCTGTGCGCCATCGGGCATCACTTTGCGCAGCAGCAGGTCGATGGCCTGGATTTCGTTGGTGCCTTCGTAGATCATGGCCACGCGGGCGTCGCGCACGTGTTGTTCGATGCCCCATTCGCGCACATAGCCATGTCCGCCAAACACCTGCAGGCAGGCGCTGGCGCCGGTGAAGGCCTGGTCGGTCCAGGCGGCTTTGAGCACCGGTGTGACCAGTGCGCACCAGCGGTCGGCCGCTTCGCGGTGGGCCGGGTCGGGGTGGTGTTTGACGGTGTCGAGCGTCAGCGCTGTGCGGTAGGCGATCACGCGGCCGGCGTCGATCCAGGCGCGCTGCACGTCGAGGAGGCGGCGCACGGCCGGGTGCAGCCCGATCAGGTCGGCCTCGCCCGCTCGGGCGCCGCTACCGGGTGCCCGCATCTGCCGCCGCTCCCGGGCGTAGGCATCGGCCTTTTGCCAGGCGGCCTCCAGCAGGCCGATGCCCTGCAGGCCCACATGCAGCCGCGCGGCATTCATCATGACGAACATGGCGCTCAGGCCCTTGCCGGGTTCGCCGACGATCCAGGCAGGCGCGTCATCAAAACGCATCACGCAGGTGGGGCTGCCGTGCAGGCCCATCTTTTCTTCGATGCGCTCGCACACGACATGGCTCCGGGTGCGATCGTCGTAGAACTTGGGGCAAAGGAACAGCGACAGGCCCTTGGGGCCGGGCGGGCTGTCGGGCAGGCGGGCCAGCACCAGGTGCACGATGTTGTCGGTGAGGTCGTGTTCGCCGCCGGAAATGAAAATTTTGGTGCCATTGAGCGCGTAGCGGCCATCGTCAAGTGGCGCGGCCTTGGTGCGTACCAGGCCGAGGTCGCTGCCGGCGTGGGGTTCGGTCAGGCACATGGTGGCCAGCCATTCCCCGGTGGCCACTTTCTCCAGGTAGCGCGCCTGCAGTTCTTTCGAGGCATGGTGTTTGATGCATTCGTAGGCACCGTGCAGCAGGCCGGGCGCCATGGTCCAGCCGTGGTTGGCGGCACTCAGCATTTCATACAGCATGGCCTCGAGCACCGAGGGCAGGCCCTGGCCTCCGTCGTCCTCTGCGGCCGACAGGGCTGGCCAGCCCGCTTGCCAGAAGGCCTGGTAGGCGTCGCGGAAGCCCGGTGGCGTGGTGACCGCACCTTGGTCGAAGCGTGCACCGGTTTCGTCGCCTTCCCGGTTGAGTGGTGCGATCACTTCGCCGACAAACTTGCCGGCCTCGTCGAGCACCTGTCGCAACAGGTCGGCATCGGCGTTGTCGGCCAGAGCGGGAAGGTCGGCCAGGGTGCGTTGTGCCTGCAGCACGTCGAAGAGGATGAAGCCGGCATCGGCGGCATCGGGCTGGTAGTGGTTCATGGTCGGCGTGGGCGGTGTCGAAGCGGCTTTAGCTGCACAGGGCGCGGATGTCGGCGGGTATCGGTATGGCCTTGATGCGGTCGGGATTGGCAGGGTCTTTCATGCAAAAAGCGCGGGTCTCGGTGCCTTCACACAAGACCGTTTCGCCACGCATCACCACATGCTGGTGGATCAAGACCTTCTCGCGCCATTCGGTCACGCTGGTGTGGATCTGCAGCCGCTCGCCATAGGTGGCCGGTTTCAAGAACTTCGTGTGAATTTCCAGCAGGGGCGTGCCGATGATGCCGGTGGTCTTGACCAGTTCACGCCACGGCGGCACGCCGCATTGCACGAAAAAATTCAGCGAAGATGCATCCATCCATTTGCTGAAGTTGGGAAAAAACACGATGCCAGCGGGATCGCAGTCACCGAACATCACTTCAACTTCGTAGACAACGGTTTTAGACATAGGGGATCTTGGGTGGGTGTGTGTGAAGCAAGGGCGCAGCGGAACTGGCTTCGCCAGGCCGCCAGCGCCGCCCCCCGGGGGGTGACACCGCAGGCGGCGCAGGGGGGGCACAATTCTGCGGGGGGCTTATCGTGGACTCATGCGCAGCGCGCCGTCCAGGCGGATCACTTCGCCGTTCAGGTGGCCGTTGCTGACGATGTGGATCGCCAACTGCCCGAACTCCTCGGGTTTGCCCAAGCGCTGTGGGAAGGGAATGCTCTTGGCCAGCGACGCCTGCACGTCTTCGGGCAGTTCCTTGAGCAACGGTGTGGCGAACAGGCCGGGCGCGATGGTGCAGACGCGGATGCCGTGTTGCGCCAGGTCGCGCGCCATGGGCAGGGTCATGCCGACCACGCCGGCCTTGGAGGCGCTGTAGGCCTGTTGGCCGACCTGGCCGTCGAAGGCGGCGACGCTGGCGGTGAACACCATCACGCCGCGTTCGCCGTCCTCCATGGGGTCGAGCCTGGCGCAGGCTGCCGCAAACAGACGGGCCGCGTTGTAGGTACCGATCAGGTTGACGTTGATGACGCGGGCAAAGTCTTGCAGTGGCGCGGCGTTGCCGTCGCGCCCGACCACACGCTTGGCGCTGCCAATGCCGGCGATCTGCATCAGGATGCGGGCCGGTCCGTGTGCCTGTGCTGCGGTTTCGATGGCGGCCTGCATGCTGTCCGGGTTGGTCACGTCACAGGCGCAGGCCACGCCGCCGATGTCGGCGGCCACACGCTTTGCGTTGGCCTCGTTGAGGTCCAGCACAGCGACTTTGGCGCCCAGGCGGGC
>JBFHEQ010000099.1:0-8874 GCA_041584075.1 Hydrogenophaga sp. | reverse complement strand
GGCTGGTGGAGGGGGCTGGATTCGAACCAGCGTACGCGTAAGCGGGCAGATTTACAGTCTGCTGCCTTTAACCACTCGGCCACCCCTCCAAAGCACAGCCCTAAATTATGCCATCATTTTTTGTCAATTGCACGCACACACGAAGACTTCACCAAATAATTGGCGGTTCGGCACGCTTTTCCAGCCACCGGTTGACGGCGCCAAAATGGCCGCATCCGAGGAACGGCGCGGGTGGGCGGCGTGCCGACAGGGGTGACGGGTGGTTGGCGAACAAAACCAAGTGGCGTGAGGGGTCGATCAGCCCGGCCTTCTTCTGGGCATGGGCGCCCCACAGCAGAAAGGCCTTGGGCGCCCCCTGGTCACTGCAATGACGGACCACCTGGTCGGTCAAGACCTCCCAGCCGCGTCCCGCATGGCTGCCGGGCTGTCCGTCTTCCACCGTGAGACTCGCATTCAGCAGCAGAACGCCCTGCTCCGCCCAGCGCACCAGCGAACCGTCACCGGGCAGATCCAGACCCAGGTCCCGTTGCAGTTCGAGAAAGATGTTGCGCAGGCTGGGCGGTGTTTTGACACCCGGCGCGACGGAGAACGCCAGGCCCTCCGCCTGACCCGGCCCATGGTAGGGGTCCTGACCCAGCACCACCACACGCACGGCGCCAAGGGACGAGAGCGCCAGGGCACGCAGCGGCTCGGGTGGGTAGATGGTGGCGCCCGCGCGCAGCCGATCCTGCAGAAAGGCCTGCAAGCCCGAGCCCGCGGCCGACGCCCAGAACCGGTTGACCAGCTCCCGGCCATCAGGGGCGACCACCCAGGCGCGGGGATCTGCCGTCGTTAACCTGGGCGCGGCCCCCGCCTCGCCCCAGTCCAGCTGCGTTTGCATGTTTGGACTCGCTCCGAAGCCGCTCAACCGAAGAGTTCTGCCAGGGCCAGGCCGGGCTCGGGCGCCCGCATGAAGGCCTCTCCCACCAGGAAACCGTGGACGCCGGCTTCGCGCATCTGCGCGACATCGCTGCGCGCCAGAATGCCGGACTCGGTGATGAGCAGGCGATCGGCGGGCACATCGTCCATGAGGTCCAGCGTGGTCTGCAGGCTGACGTCAAATGTGCGGAGATTGCGGTTGTTGATGCCGAGCAGCCGCGTTTTCAGGCGCAAGGCCCGGTGCAGCTCATCGCGGTCGTGCACTTCGACGAGCACCGCCATGTTGAGGCCCAGCGCGATGGCTTCGAGCTCGGCCATGCGCTCATCGTCTAGGCAGGCCGCGATCAGCAGGATGGCGTCGGCCCCCATGAAACGGGCTTCGTAGACCTGGTAGGGGTCGACCATGAAATCCTTGCGCAGGACGGGCAGGTCACAACTGGCGCGCGCCTGCTTGAGGTAGTCGGTGCTGCCTTGAAAGAACTGCCGGTCGGTCAGTACGGACAGGCAGGCTGCGCTGGTCTTTCCATCGCCCTCGGCGTAACTCTGGGCGATGTCGGCGGGGATGAAGTCGGCACGCAACACCCCTTTGCTGGGGCTGGCCTTTTTCACTTCGGCGATCACGGCGGCCTGACCAGCGGTGATCTTGTGGCGCAGCGCGGCTTCGAAATCGCGGGTGAGCACCCGGCTTTCAGCATCGAAACGCATGGCCTCCAGCGGCTTCTTGGCCACGGCGGCGGCGACTTCTTCGTGCTTCACGGCCACGATTTTTTTCAGGATGTCATTCATGGGTTGGGGACTCGGGTTTGGAGGCGGCACCCACCTCAGGCAATTGAGGCGGCTGCTTCAGGACTTTGACGATCACGCGGTGCATCACCAGCGCGGCCACAACAAACAGCAGGGAGACCCCGATCGCAATCCAGGCGCCTTCGTTTTGCAGCCAGGCCGGCAACAACATGCGTTCGCTCAGGCAGGAGTGGTGTGGGCGGCCGCAAAAGCCTTGAGCGCTTCCAGCTTGCGGGCAGCTGCACCCGACTCCAGGGCATCACGGGCCAGGGCAATGCCCTTGGCCATGTCGGGACTCACATTGGCCGCGTAAAGCGCAGCACCGGCGTTGAGGATCACGATGTCCTGCGCCGCTCGGACACCGGGTCCGTCCTGGTTTTCCAGGACGCCGACCAACATGGCACGGGATTCTTCCGGGGTTTCCACGCGCAAGGCGCGGTTGCTGGCCATGGTGAATCCGAAGTCTTCGGGGTGGATTTCGTACTCGGTGATTTCGCCGTCTTTCAATTCGCCCACCATGGTCGCCGCCCCCAGCGATACCTCGTCCATGCCATCGCGGCCGTAAACCACCAGCGCGTGCTCAGCGCCCAGACGCTGAAGCGCACGCACCTGGATACCGACCAGATCGGGGTGGAACACACCCATCAGGATGTTGGGCGCAGACGCCGGATTGGTCAACGGGCCGAGGATGTTGAAGATGGTCTTGATGCCCAGTTCGCGGCGCACGGGCGCCACCGCCTTCATGGCGGGGTGGTGGTTGGGCGCAAACATGAAGCCCACCCCCACCTCTTCGATGCTGCGGGCAATGGCGTCCGGCGACAGGTTGATGTTGACCCCAAGGCTCTCGAGCACGTCTGCGCTGCCGCTCTTGCTGGACACGCTGCGCCCACCGTGTTTGCTGACTTTGGCGCCCGCAGCGGCGGCCACGAACATCGAGCAGGTGGAGATGTTGAAAGTGTGGGAGCCGTCACCGCCCGTGCCGACGATGTCGACGAGGTGGGTCTTGTCGGCCACAGCGACCTTGGTGGAGAACTCGCGCATCACCTGGGCGGCCGCGGTGATCTCGCCGATGGTTTCCTTTTTCACGCGCAGGCCCGTGATGAAGGCGGCCATCATCACGGGCGACATTTCCCCACTCATGATCAGGCGCATGAGGTGGAGCATCTCGTCGTGGAAGATTTCGCGGTGTTCGATGGTGCGCTGCAGGGCTTCTTGCGGCGTGATCTTTTGGGCATGGGGCATCTGTATCTCCAGAGTTGGCAGCAGTCAGGGCAACCGCGGAACCGGCTTCGCCGGGCCACAGGTTGCGTCCACCCTCCCGCAGGAGAGAGGGGAAGACACGCAGCGGCGCAGGGGGTTGTTCACAACCGATTGTCGGCCATGGCCAGCTTCAAGCCAAAACCCACGAACATCAGGCCGGCAGCGCGGTCGAGCCAGTGCATGGCGCGTTGCACGGTTTGCACACGCTGCGCAGCCTTGGCGGCCAGCCAGGCGTAACCAAAATTGATTGGCAATGAGTTGATGTTGAAGATCAGCCCGAGCAGCAAGAAGGCCATCACCTTGTTGGGGGCATCGTGCGCGATGAACTGCGGCACAAACGCCAGAAAAAACAGCGCCACCTTGGGGTTGAGCACATTGGTGAGGAAACCACGCCGGTAAATGCGACCCAGGTTGGCGACTTCTGGCGCCTGCGGCAGAGCCACTGGTGCCATGGGGTTGGCGCGGTCTTTTGCGGTCAACAGCTTCACCCCCATCCAGAGCAGGTAGGCCGCGCCAGCCCACTTGAGCAGGGTGAACGCCGTCGCCGACGTGGCGAGCAAAGCACCCACACCAAACGCGGCAGCCAGCACGTGCACAAAGCAGCCACTCACGATACCCAGCGCCGCCACCATACCGGCGCGCACGCCATTCTTGAGCGCGTTGTTCACGATGTAGAGCACGTCGGGCCCCGGCGTGAGGTTGAGCAGCCAGCCTGCTGCCATGAACATCAGAAGTTGCGCGCCGTCTGGCATGGTCGGGGCCGGGTCAGTAGACGGCCGAGCCTGCGGCCTGCCCCAAAGGCCCGGCCGCGCGGGCTTGAGCGAAGAAGCGCCTGATGCACGAGAGCGCATGGTCAATGCCTGCGGCATCCACGCCCAGGTGGGTCACAAATCGCAGGCCGATCAGCCCCGTCGCCAACACGCCTTCTTGCTGCAGGAAGTCGAGCAAGGCAGGGCCTCGGCCATCGGCCACATCCACAAACACGATGTTGGTTTGCGCGGAGCGCACGGTCAGCCCTGGCACCGCAGCCAGGCCTTCGGCGAGCCGGTTCGCCAGGGCGTGATCGTCTGCCAGGCGGTCCACATGGTGATCCAGCGCGTGATGGGCTGCGGCGGCCAGGAAGCCGGACTGGCGCAGGCCCCCGCCCGCCATCTTGCGCAAGCGGCGGGCACGCTCGATGAGTTCGCGGGACCCGCAGAACGCCGACCCCACGGGCGCGCCCAGCCCCTTGCTGAAACACACCGAAAGGCTGTCGAAATGGTCAGCGATCTCGCGCACGCGAGCCAAAACACGCTGGTCTGGTGCTGCCGAAGCCACCGCTGCGTTGAACACGCGGGCCCCGTCCAGGTGGGTTGCCAAACCATGGTCGCGCGCCAGCTTCGTGGCGTCACGCAAGTAATCTTCCGGCATGACATGGCCGTTCCACGTGTTCTCCAGGCACAGCAGGCGTGTGCGGGCGAAGTGCTGGTCGTCGGGCTTGATGGCTGCTGCGATATCGGCCAGTGCCATGCGCCCGGTGGCATCTTGTGTCAGTGGCTGGGGCTGCACGCTGCCGAACACAGCGGCACCACCGCCCTCGAAGCGGTAGGTGTGCGCGTTCTGGCCCACGATGTACTCGTCTCCGCGCTGGCAGTGGGCCAGGATGCCGCACAGATTGCTCTGGGTGCCCGAGGGCATGAACAGCGCCGCTTCCTTGCCGGTGATGGCGGCGATGCGGTCTTGCAGCGCATTGACCGAAGGGTCGTCGCCAAAAACATCGTCACCCAGGGGCGCGGCCATCATGGCTTCGCGCATGGCGGTGGTTGGCTGTGTGACGGTGTCACTGCGCAAATCGATCAACATCGGAGGTCCGTTATGAAATGAGGTGCCTTGTTGGCAGGGCACCGCGGCACTGGCTGTGCCAGGCCGCCAGCGCCGGCCCCCGTTTGAGGGGGTCTCGCACAGCGCGGCAGGGGGGGTCATATCAACGCTGCAGGAAGTTTTTCAGCTGGGCGTGACCATGTTCGGTCAGGATGCTTTCCGGGTGGTATTGCATGCCTTCGATGTCCAGCGTCTTGTGCTTCACGCCCATGATCTCGCCATCATCTGTCCAGGCCGTGACTTTGAGGCAATCGGGCAAGGACGCACGCTCGATGGCGAGCGAATGGTAGCGGTTGACCGTGAACCGCTCCGGCAGGTTCGCGAACACGCCTTCCCGTGTGGTGGTGATGACACTGGTCTTGCCGTGCATCAGCTCCTGCGCCCGCACGATGTGGCCGCCGAAGGCTGCGCCAATGGCCTGGTGGCCCAGGCACACGCCGAGGATGGGCAGCTTGCCGGCGAAGTGTTGGATGGCAGCGACGGAAATGCCCGCCTCGGCCGGAGAGCAGGGGCCAGGGGAAATCACCAGCCTGTCGATCTCGCCTGCATTTACGCGGCGCTGGATATCGTCGACGGTGATCTCATCGTTGCGCGCCACCGTGACCTCGGCGCCGAGCTCACCAAAATATTGCACGATGTTGTAGGTGAAAGAATCGTAGTTGTCGACCATCAAGAGTTGAATCGTCTTCTTGTTCATGGCGTTCACTCCAGGCCTTCTTCGACCAGTTCAGCCGCGCGCAACAGGGCCCGCGCCTTGTGCTCGGTCTCTTTCCATTCCATTTCCGGAATCGAGTCGGCCACCACACCGGCTGCCGCCTGCACGTGCAGCGTCTGGTCTTTGATGATGCCGGTGCGGATGGCGATGGCCACGTCCATGTCGCCAGCGTAGCTGAGGTAACCGCAGGCGCCGCCGTAGAGGCCGCGTTTGGTGGGCTCCAGCTGGTCGATGAGTTCCATGGCATGCACCTTGGGCGCACCGGTGAGCGTGCCCGCCGGGAAGGTGGCTTTGAGCACATCCATGTTGGTCATGCCTTCGTTCAGGATGCCTTCGACGTTGCTCACGATGTGCATGACGTGGCTGTAGCGCTCGACCGCAAAAGCCTCGGTCACTTTCACCGAACCGATCTGGGCGATGCGGCCGATGTCGTTGCGCGCCAGGTCGATCAGCATCACGTGTTCGGCGCGCTCCTTGGGATCGTTGACCAGCTCCTGCTCGACGGCCTTGTCGAGCTCGGGTGAGGCACCACGCGGCCGGGTACCGGCCAGCGGGCGGATGGTCACCTTGGTGCCTTCGTCGGTTTTTTCCTGGCGCACCAGGATTTCAGGCGAAGCCCCCACCACGTGGAAATCCCCGAAATGGTAGTAGTACATGTAAGGGCTGGGGTTCAAGGAACGCAGTGCCCGGTACAGCGAGAGCGGCGACTCGGTGTAGCGCTTGCTGATGCGCTGGCCCACCTGCACCTGCATGAAATCGCCCGCGGCGATCAGCTCCTTGGCCCGGTCCACCGCCGCCAGGTAGTCGGCCTTGGCAAAGCTGCGCTCGGGCGGATGGCTCTGGGTGGGCTTGACCACCGGCGCGCTCACCGAATACCTCAGCGCATCTTTCAGCTCCCGCAACCGTTTCTTGGCGTTGGCATAGGCTTCGGGGGCGGCGGGATCGGCGTAGACGATGAGGTACAGCTTGCCCGACAGGTTGTCGATCACCGCCAGTTCTTCGCACTGCAGCAAAAGGATGTCGGGGCAACCGAGGGAGTCTGGCGGGCAGCTGTTTTCCAGCTTCTTTTCCACGTAACGCACGGCGTCGTAGCCAAAGTACCCAGCCAGGCCACCGCAGAAACGGGGCAGGCCAGGCCGCAGCGCCACCTTGAAACGCTGCTGGTAGGCGGCGATGAAGTCCAGCGGATTGCCGGCAGCGGTTTCGACGACCACACCATCGGTCACCACCTCGGTTTTGGCGCTGGCACCAAACCCACTGGCCCGCAGCAGCGTGCGCGCCGGCAGACCGATGAAGCTGTAGCGGCCGAAGCGCTCGCCACCCACCACAGATTCGAGCAGGAACGAGTACTTGCCGTCGCCCTTGCCGTGGGCCAGCTTGAGGTACAGCGACAGCGGGGTTTCCAGATCCGCGAAGGCCTCGGCCATCAGCGGAATGCGGTTGTAGCCTTGGCTGGCCAGGCTTTTGAATTCAAGTTCGGTGATCATGTTCGGTCGCTCCAGGCAAGTCCGGCGCGCCTTGAGGCGACCGTTGCCGTGTCCTTCGGGGAACCCGGGCAGGTGTGCTGCCGGGCAGGGAGATCGGGTGGGGTGGCGCGGGCATCGGTGGGCTGTGCCACCTCGGTCGCCGCGCACCGCCGGGGGGAGTGCACGTTTACGCTGGCTTGCGCCAGGGCCAGGCTCCCCGGCCTGGGCGGCACGGCAGGCTGGCTGCGGAGTTTGTGCAAATCGTGAACATGGTGCGCAAAGTGTAGCAAACCTGCAGGCCCTTTGCCCGGATTCCGCCGGCCACCCGCCGACGCCGGACATCAGGGTCCCCCCTGTTGAAAGGCTGCACCATTCAAGCGAGAATCGCATTTCATTTTTAGCACGATCGTTCTTTTTTAGACCAACCCGCCCCACTCCTGGCGACACCCGGTTCTCGCAAAGGCTCAGACAACATGCTCACAATGACGTCCATCGCATCCTCCCTGGCCCTCGGCCTCACCATCGCTCTGTGCTCAGCAGGCGCCCAGGCGGCACCCGTTGAACTCGCGGGCGTCACCTTGCAAGACCGGGCCAATGTCGCGGGAAGCCCACTGGTGCTCAACGGCGCCGGCATTCGCTACAAGGCGGTGTTCAAGGTGTACACCGCCGGCTTGTACCTCGGCGCCAAAGCCCGCAGCACCGAAGCCGTGCTGGCGATGCCCGGGCCCAAACGGATCACGATCACCATGTTGCGGGACATCGATTCGGGTGAGCTGGGCAAGTTGTTTTCCCGGGGCATGGAAGACAACATGGACCGACAGGCTTTCTCCAAGCTCATTCCCGGGGTGATCCGCATGAGCCAGGTGTTCAGCGACCACAAGCGCCTCAAGGAAGGCGACAGCTTTGTCATCGACTGGGTCCCTGGCACAGGTACCGTTCTGACGGTCAAGGGCGTGGTGGAGGGCGAGCCGTTCAAGGAACCCGCATTCTTCGACGCACTGATGCGCATCTGGCTGGGCCCCAAGCCTGCCGACTGGCAGCTCAAAGACGCCTTGCTGGGCCTGGGCAAGGGCTCATGAGCACGGCCCGGACAACACCCTCAAAACGGCTGCGTCACTGACGGACCGTCTGCCAGGGTGTTGAGCAGCCAGTCGTGCGGCGCCTGTGCGATGGGCTCACCGTGGTTGTAGCCATAGGTCACCAGCGCGATCCGGCACCCGGCGGCTCGAGCCGCCAATGCGTCGTTCTGTGAGTCCCCCACCATCAGGGTCTGAGCGGCGTCCACACCCAAGGCTTCGCAGGTCTTGAGCAAAGGCATCGGGTCGGGTTTTTTGCGCTCAAAACTGTCGCCCCCAAACACCTGGTCGAAGAACCCGTCCAGACCTTTGGCCTTCAGCAAGCCCCGGGCGAATGCCAGAGGCTTGTTGGTCAGACAAGCCATCGGGAGTCCTTGATCACGCCACCCCTGCAGTCCATCAACCACACCCGGGTAAACGGTTGAGAACTGGCCATTGATGGCTTCGTAGTGGCGCTGGTAGGCCTGCCAGGCGGGTTCGAACAGCACTTCAGCGCGGCCCACGCAGACACGGCCATAGGCCGTGACCTCAGGCAAGGACAGTTGGTGGTCCAGCACCGACCGGATCAGGTGTTCGGAACCTTTGCCCACGGTGCGCTCCACCAGCGACCGGGCGACCGGCGGCAAATCGAAGCCGGCCAGCGTGCGGTTGAGCGCAACCTCAAAATCGCCCAGCGTGTCGACCATGGTGCCGTCAAGATCCACGATGATGGCCCCCACGCTCCGCCGCTTCGCGGGTCGCTGCCCCCCGAGGGGGCTGGGCCTGCCTTGGGGCGGCCCGGCGGCTGGCCCTGTTG
>JBFHEQ010000098.1:0-8933 GCA_041584075.1 Hydrogenophaga sp. | reverse complement strand
TCGTGGCGCCCCTTGGTGATCACCTCGGTGGGTGCGCCGCTCACGTCGATCGAATCGCGCGGGATCAGGATGGAGCTCGTGGGCTTGATCGCCACCGACACATCCAGGTCTTGCCCGGTGCTGATGCCGCCCAACACACCGCCCGCCTTGTTGCCCTGAAAACCTTCGGGCGTCAGCGAGTCGCCGTGTGTGCTGCCCCGGTCGCTCACGCTGGCAAAGCCCGCGCCGATCTCCACGCCTTTGACGGCGTTCAGGCCCATCATGGCGTAGGCGATATCGGCGTCGAGCTTGTCGTACAGTGGCTGCCCCAGCCCCACGGGCATGTTGCTGGCCACCACGCGCAGGCGCGCGCCGCACGAATCGCCACTCTTGCGCAGCTCGTTCATGAAGGTCTCGAGCGCCGACACATCGGCCACTGGCGCAAAAAACGGGTTCTGAGACACATGCTCCCAGCTCTCGAAAGGGATGACCACGTCACCGATCTGCGTCATGCAGGCCTGGAACGACGTGCCAAATTTTTCCTTCAGCCACTTCTTGGCCACAGCCCCGGCCGCCACGGTCGGCGCCGTCAGGCGCGCGGATGAGCGTCCGCCACCCCGCGGATCGCGGATGCCGAATTTCTGCCAGTAGGTGTAGTCGGCATGGCCCGGGCGGAACGTCTGCAGGATGTTGCCGTAGTCCTTGCTGCGCTGGTCGGTGTTGCGGATCAGCAGCGCAATCGGCGTCCCCGTGGTCTTGCCTTCATACACGCCAGAGAGGATTTCCACCGCATCGGGCTCGTTGCGCTGGGTCACAAACTTGCTGGTTCCCGGGCGGCGGCGGTCCAGATCGGCCTGGATATCAACCTCGTCAAGAGGCATTCCGGGCGGGCACCCATCGATCACGCAGCCGATGGCCGGGCCGTGGGATTCACCAAAGTTGGTGACCGAAAAAAGGGTGCCAAAGGTATTGCCGCTCATAAGTGCACACATTATCCCAGAGGTGCCCAGCGCCGAGCACCCACCTCGCCCATGCCGCGTGTCGCGTCAGAGCACCCGGCCGCACTTTTGGGGACACCACAGCCTGCCCAGACACCTCAGAATGCTTGGTTGGGGAAAATTTTCCCTTGATCGGGCGCACACTGCGCCCGCAGCCCCTCCGCCCCACCAGGCCCGCTGGCTTGCGGCGAAGGCCCTCCGGCTTCACTGTCTCCTCAACTGTCTTATGCAACGCCGACATTTTCTTGCAAGCGCTTCTGCGCTGACACTACCCACGGTTTTCGGTACACGTTTCGCCCAGGCGGCGGCCACGGTTCCTGGCAATGCTCTGATCATCGGATGCTCGGCGGCCTTGACAGGGCCTCTGGGCGACCTGGGAAAGGGCATTCAGCGCGGCGTGAACGCCGCCTTTGCAGAAATCAATGAACAGGGGGGCATCAACGGCCGGCCGTTGCACTACACGCTGATCGACGACGGCTACAAGCCCGAGAGCAGCGTCGAAAACGTCAAACAACTGCTTTCCAGCAGCAAAGTGCTGGCACTGATGGGCTGCATGGGTACGCCCAACAACACCGCTTTCACGCCATTGGTCGAGGCCAGTGACATCGTCCACCTGGGGCCTTTGACGGGAGCCGCCAGCCTGCGCAAGCCCTCCATCAAGAATGTCTTTCATGTGAGGGCAAGCTACACGGACGAAGTCAAGCGCCTGGTTGACAACCTGGTGTCCATGAACCTGCGAGACCTGACCATTGCCTATCTGGACAACGGCTTCGGCAAAGAGCTGCTGCAGGTCGGCCTGACCGCCCTGTCCACCAAAGGCCTCAAGGCGATGGCCGAAGTGGCCGTCGCCACCGACGGCAAAAACGTCAACAGCGCCGTGAGCGAAATCCTGGCATCCAAGCCATCTGCCGTGCTGCTGTTCACCGCAGGCAATGTTTCAACCACCCTGACTGCGGCGGCTCGAAAGGTTTCACCGGGGCTGCCCATCGCAGGCTTGAGCGTCACATACACCGCAGCCGGCATCGCCCAACTGGGTGACATTGCGTCCGGCATTGCGCTCACGATGATCATGCCCGACGCCATGGCAACCAAGCATGGAATCGTGCGACGCTACCAGAAAGCCATGCGCGAACTGGATCAACCCGATTTTGATCCCGGCAGCCTGGAAGGTTACGTGAACGCACAACTGATGATCGAAGCCTTGAAGAAAACAGGGGCCAACCCCAACCGAAGCAAACTCCGCGAAGCCATCGGCGAGATACGCAATCTGGACCTCGGCGGTTTTCGGGTCGACTATTCAGCGCCGGCCACCCGCGTGGGGTCAGACTATGTGGACCTGGGCATCCTGTCGAGAAATGGACGGTTCCTCGGCTGAGCCTTTGCCGACACGGAAGCCTCAGGCTCAAAACCCATGGCGCCTTTGGCGCCATTTTTTTCACCGGCAGACAACCGCAGCGCGCCCCCCACTGTCCAACCCGCTGGCACGCACTGCGTGGCCGGCGGGTTGCCCGATGCCTGCCCAGACCACGGTCCAGGCAAACCCTGTCCCGGACGAAAGATCTACAAGGTGCACCCGCAACAACCGCTCCTCCACATCGGGCGCGCCGTGCAGGATCAAAAATGGCCTGCTGCTCGGCGCACACCCGTCGGTCGCGCAGCCCGTGCCCGTGCCGCGCGTCGCACCAGAACAACCGCTTAATCTATTAAAGTAATTTTTCATCAAATCTGACGATAATCACGATGGACGGACGAACGCTGTACCGTCTTTCCGCCAAATGTGCGTGCGATCGGCGATCAGATCAGCGCATCCCGTCCACCCTCGCACGTCAAAATGGCCACCTTGCTGCGTGGACTTTCCCGCTTGACCGAAATAGGAACACTCCATGCAACGCCGACATTTTCTCGCCAGCGCCTCGGCGCTCACCTTGCCCGCTGTCTTCAGTTCACGCCTCGCCAGCGCAGTCAATGAGCCCTCTGCAAACGCCTTGATCATCGGCGGCTCCGCCGATCTGACAGGCCCACTTTCTGACAACGGCAAAAGCATGCAACGAGGCACTGAAGCCGCATTTGCCGAAATCAACGCCCAAGGAGGGGTCAACGGACGACCGCTCCATTTTTCGCTGATGGACGATGGCTACAAGGCAGACAAAACCGTTGTCAATGTCAAGCAGCTGCTGGCGAACAACAAGGTCATGGCGCTCATGAGCTGTTTGGGAACCCCCAACAACACGGCCATCACGCCCTTGATCGAAGCAGCCGACCTGGCCCACCTTGGGCCACTCACGGGTGCAGCCAGCTTGCGCAAACCATCGATCAAACACATCTTCCACGTCCGTGCCAGCTACGACGACGAGGTTCAGAGGCTGGTGGAAAACCTGCTCTCCATGAACCTGCGCAGCCTGGCGATCGCGTACCTGGACAATGGCCTGGGTCAGGAGTTGCTGAAGGTGGGCCTTGATACCTTGAACAAAAATGGCCTCAAAGCGGTGGCCCAAGTACCGATTGCCGGCGATGGCAATGGAGTTGATGCTGCAGTACAGCAGCTCCTGGCCTCCAAGCCTTCCGCATTGTTGTTGTTCACCGCAGGCAACGTCTCTACAGATGTCGCCATCGCAGCCCGCACCCTTTCACCAGGGCTCCCCATTGCAGGCCTGAGCGTCACACTCTCAGCCAACGGCATTGCCAAAATGGGGGAGAAAGCTGCTGGCATAGCGCTCACCATGGTTCTTCCTGATGCCTACAGCACCAAGCACCTGCTGGTGCGCCGATTCCAAAGTGCGATGCTTGCGTCGAAACAGGACGATTTCAATTCAAAGTCTCTGGAGGGCTATGTGAACGCCCAGATGATGATCGAAGCCGTCAAAAAGGCGGGCAAGAATCCAAGTCGCAGCGGCATTCGGGAATCGATCGCAAGCCTCCAAAGCGTCGACCTTGGCGGTTTCCGGGTCGATTTTTCGACGCGATCAAGCGTGGGTTCAAACTATGTCGAACTCGGCATCCTCTCAAAAAGCGGGCGGCTCATAGGATGAGCGTCCAGTCCATGCAGGCTTTGCCCGCATGCGTGACCTAAATGGCGCCACTGGCGCCATTTTCCCCTCGACTCGAGAGTCGGAGTCCATTGAAAGGGCTTCACTCAATGGCATGGGATGTGCTTTATGCTGCATTGCAGCAGAATCGCTGCTGATTCCTCAAGGAGTGCACCATGTTGGACCGAACCACCACCCAGTTCTCCCACGTCAAGCCGGCCGACACAGACTACGTGGCCGGTGGCCTGCGCGACTTCTTCCTTTACCGCGATCTGGGCATCGCCGAAGCCACCCACGGAAAGGTGATTGCCCACCTCGTCAAAGCGAATCAGGCACCCGACAAAGGCACGGGCTGGCACCGCCACGAAGCGGATTTTCAAATCGTGATCATGGTCAAAGGCTGGGCCAGGTTCATGTACGAGGACAAGGTCACTCTGGTCGAGGCGGGTGACTGCGTGCACCAGCGACCGGGCATCCGCCACTTCCTGTTCGACTACTCCCCCGACATGGAATACCTGGAAATTGTTTCGCCAGCCGACTTCAAGACGGTTGCCGTCGAGCCTCCCGAGTGCGAAATACCGGAACCCACCCCCTGGAAGTGAGCTCACAGGGCCGTCCACGGAGGGCACGCGGAGCCCAACATCTTTGGCCGGGTTTTGGCACTGGCTCCGGCGCTGCCAGGCCACAGCCCACACCCTTTTTCAGGGGGCGCGCCCGCAACCAGGCCGAGCATCAAAACTCGGCGTCCAGCTCGTCGATCTCTTCCGACTCGGCTTCGGCGGCAGTCACCCATTCCTGCATGGCAGGCAGTGCCATCACGGCTTCACAATAGGCCACACAAGGCGGGTCGAGGGGCACGTCGTAGGTGATGAAACGCGTGACCACAGGGGCGAACATCGCGTCGGCGATGCACGGCTTTGCGCCAAACAGGAACGGTCCGCCATAGGCTGCCAGGCATTCCTTCCAGATCGCCTCCACGCGCTCGACATCGGTCTGGGCACGCGACCACACCTTGAAGCCCGGGAAGTGCGCCTTGATGTTCATGGGCAGTGAGGCACGCAACGCTGAAAATCCCGAATGCATCTCGCCGCAGATCGCCCGGCAATGCGCCCGCGCTTTGCGATCGGCGGGCAACAACCCGGCTTTGGGCTTGATTTCATTGAGGTATTCGCCGATGGCCAATGTGTCCCAGACATGGATGCCATCGTGATCCAGTGAGGGCACACGCATGGAGGCAGAGAGCAACAGCATCTCCGCTTTCATGGCGGGATCGTCGGGTGAAATCACATGCTCTTCAAAATCCAGCTTGACCAGGCGCGCCATCAGCCAGCCCCGCAAGGCCCAAGCACCGTAATTCTTGCTGCTGATCGTCAAAACCGCTTTAGACATGGTGTTCTCCTCTGGAAACCCTCCTAAGAGCAAGCCCTGTGCCACGCTTTGACCCGCTGGCGCACGCATTCAGTGCACGGACACTTGGCCTGGTCCTTGCGTACACCCTGGCTACCGATCAATGGAGACGACCATGCTGTACCAGGCCTACCAACTGCAGTCCGACCTGATGGAGCCGATGCGCCTGACGGCACAACACCTGAGCCGGTCACTCTGGATGGAAAACACCGAGCGCAGCATGTTGCGCAAGGTGACCGCTGCCTGCGATGTGCTGGCCCGTTTGCGCCTCACCCACAAACGCCCGGCCTATGACATCCAGAGCGTGCTCTCCGAAGGCCGCGAGGTGCCCATCGTGGAGGACTGTGTGCTCACCCTGCCTTTCGGCTCCTTGCTGCACTTTCGCAAAGACGACCGCACCCTGCCCTCTCAGCCGCCGGTCTTGCTGGTCGCGCCGCTGTCGGGCCACTTCGCCACCCTGCTCCGCGAAACCGCACGCACCTTGCTGCAAGACCACGATGTGTACATCACCGACTGGCACAACGCACGCGACGTGTCCCTGCGCCATGGGGCTTTCAGCCTGGACGACTACATCACTTACATGATCCGGTTCACGGAGGCCATCGGGCCGGGTGTGCACATGGTGGCGGTGTGTCAGCCCTGCGTGGCGGCACTGGCGGCCACCGCCATCATGGCCGAAGACGACAACCCGGCGCAGCCCGGCAGCCTCACGCTCATGGCAGGTCCGGTGGACTGCCGGGTCAACCCCACGGAAGTCAACAGGCTCGCAACGAGCAAGCCCATCGAGTGGTTCAAGAAGAACCTGATCAGCCACGTACCTTTTCCTCACGCAGGATTCATGCGCCGTGTCTACCCCGGTTTTGTGCAGCTCAGCGCCTTCATCAGCATGAACCCGGAGCGCCACAAACAGTCGTTTCGCAACATCTACGACCACCTGGAAAACGGGCGCACCGAAGAAGCGGCCACGATCCAGAATTTCTATGAGGAATACCTGGCGGTCAACGATCTGCCAGCGGAGTTTTACCTCGAAACCGTTGAAAAGGTGTTCCAGACCTACGACCTTCCGCGCGGCGCACTGCAATACCAAGGCCGCACAGTGAACCCCGCAGCCATCCGCCGCACCGCCCTCATGACGGTCGAGGGTGAGCGGGACGATATATGCTCGGTCGGCCAGACGGTTGCGGCACAGGACCTGTGCACCAATATACGTCCTTACCTGAAAACCCACCATGTCCAGACCGGCGTGGGCCACTACGGCGTCTTCAGCGGCCGTCGATGGAACCAGCAGATTTACCCGCGGGTCAGGGACATGATTCACGCCACCACAGCTTGACGCCGAGACCTGCAAAACGAAGAATGCCCCGATCCACGGGGCATTTCCTGTTTCAGAAGCGCAAAAGCGTCATGGGAAATTGGGACCGCTCTTGCCATCCGCCGTTTCTTCTTCGGGCCAGTCGCGGATGTAGGCCTTGAGCATCTTGTTCTCGAAGTTCTGGCTGTCCACCACCGCACGGGCCACGTCGTAGAAGCTGATGACGCCCATCAGCATCTTGTTGTCCATGACCGGCATGTAGCGGGTGTGGCGCTCCAGCATCAGGGGGCGAACCTGCTCCAGTTCGGTCTGCGGCGTGCAGCTCATGGGGTGGTCGTCCATCACCGCCCGCACCGATTTGTTGCCCACGCTGCCACCGTTCTTCGCCATTGTGTGGATCAGCTCCCGGAAGGTCAGCATGCCCACGAGTTCCCCGTGCTCCATCACGGCCAGGGAGCCGATATCGCGCTCGGCCATGCTCTCCACCGCCTTGGTCAGCGCATCGTCGGGATGGCAGGTAAACAGGGTTCCGCCTTTGACGCGAAGGATGTCACTGACTTTCATGGCTGCTCTCCTCGATGGTGCGTTGTCGCCAGCCCGTCTGGCATGAGAACGAATATAGCCCACAATTGTGGAAAAACCCACGAAGCAGCGCCGCCTGCGCGACCTTTGGCCCTGTTGCCCACGGCCGCCATCCAGCCAGCGCGCTTTCGTGAGGCCCCTGAAACCCTTCTGGAGACACAGACCCATGTCCGGTTATTCCGATCCTGGCTTCGACACGCTGGCCCTGCATGCGGGCGCGGTGCCCGATGCCACTGGCGCACGCGCCGTGCCCATCCACCTCTCGACCTCGTTTGTTTTTGAATCCAGCGACCATGCGGCCGCCCTCTTCAACCTCGAACGTCCCGGCCATGTCTACAGCCGCATCAGCAACCCGACCAACGCCGTCTTCGAGCAACGCATGGCCGCGCTGGAGGGCGGTATTGGCGCGATCAGCACCGCCAGCGGCCAGGCCGCACTGCACCTGGCCGTTGCCACCCTCATGGGCGCCGGCTCCCACATCGTGGCCAGCACCGCGCTGTATGGCGGCAGCCAGAACCTGCTGCACTACACGCTGCGCCGCTTCGGCATCGACACCACCTTTGTGAAGCCGGGTGACATCGACGGCTGGCGCGCGGCTGTGCGTCCCAACACCAAACTGTTCTTCGGCGAGACCGTGGGCAACCCTGGCCTGGATGTGCTCGACATCCCCACCGTGTCGCAGATCGCCCACGAGGCCAAGGTGCCACTGCTGGTGGATTCAACCCTCACAACCCCTTACCTCATCAAGCCGCTGGATCATGGCGCCGACATGGTCTACCACTCGGCCACCAAATTCCTCAGCGGCCATGGCACGGTGATCGGGGGGGTGCTGGTCGATGGCGGCAGTTTCGACTGGGAAAAGTCGGGCAAATTCCCCGAGCTCACCGAAGCCTATGAGGGCTTCCACAACATGGTGTTCAGCGAAGAGAGCACCGTGGGCGCCTTTCTGTTGCGCGCACGCCGCGAGGGCCTGCGCGATTTTGGTGCCTGCCTCTCGCCCCACAGCGCGTGGCTGATCCTGCAAGGCATTGAAACCCTGTCGCTGCGCATGGACCGCCACATGGCCAACACCGAGAAAGTGGTGCAGTTCCTGGCCAGCCACCCGCTGGTGAGCCGCGTCGGCCACCCGCTGCTGGAAAGCCACCCCAGCCATGCGCTGGCCAACAAACTCCTGCGCTTTGGTGCCAAAGGCGCTGGCTCCGTGTTCAGCTTCGACATCCAGGGCTCGCGGGAACAGGGCAAGGCCTTCATCGAAGCCCTGAAGATTTTCAGCCACCTGGCCAACGTGGGCGACTGCCGCTCACTGGTGATCCACCCCGCCAGCACCACGCATTTCCGAATGACCGACGACGCCCTGGCAGGCGCCGGCATCGGCCCGGGCACCATCCGACTGTCCATCGGTTTGGAAGAGGCCGACGACCTGATTGATGACTTGAAGCGAGCACTCAAGGCCGCAGAAAAAGCGGGAGCCTGACCATGTACCTCACTGTCAACGGCGCCCCAACCTACTGCTACACCGGCGGCAAGCCCTTCAATCCCGCCCAACCGACCGTGGTGTTCATCCATGGCGTGCTCAACGACCACAGCGTCTGGATCCTCCAGAGCCGTTATCTGGCCCACCACGGCTGG
>JBFHEQ010000097.1:0-8935 GCA_041584075.1 Hydrogenophaga sp. | reverse complement strand
TAAAGCCCACAGTGATGTGGGCTTTTTTGTGTCTGTCGCTCCGAGCCCCATCTTCAGACAGCGGGTTTTCGACCAGTCCGGTTGATGCCGTTTGGGTGGTTTCCAAAGGGGACTTAGCCGTCTTTTGAACTTCAACCCTGGTGGCCTCATCGAAGCGTTGGACGTGATGTGAACGGGCTGCCTGTCATGTCCTGCTCCCCAGGCCGCATGGACCATCCTTGGCGCAACTGGCGAGGGACCGGTCAGGGTTGGCGACGGCCATTCAAAGGGTTCAAAGAGCGAGAAATCATGAAACTGAACATCCACGACCTGGGCTACGAGCCCAGTGATCTTCATGTGACCATCTCAGAGCTGATGGTAGCGACCGCCGACCAATCCGACGAGGCCCTTGATCAGGCCATCACCGATGTGCTCAAGAGCTTGCGCGATCGCCTGAATATGGATGTTGTCTTTTGTTCGGAGTTCGTGGATGGCCGGCGGGTGTTCCGTCAGGTCGTTGCCAAAGGTGGGCGCCCAACCATCTCCGTTGGCGGGTCGGATCTGCTGGAGGAGAGCTGGTGCCAGCGTGTGGTCGACGGCCGTCTGTCTCGCTTCATTGCCGATGCCAAGGCCGATCCGGTCGCCGGAGCCTTGGTGGAAAAGCTGCCTTTTCCCATTGGCACGCACATCAGCACCCCCATCGTGCTCAAAAACGGTGAAATCTACGGCACCTTGTGCTGCTTTTCCTTCAGTCCGCAGGCCATCCCGAACCCGCACGACCTCAAGACGCTGGAGATGACGGCCAAGCTGGCGGCCATGCGCTTGGACGGACGCAACGTGATGCCCGCTCCGCAGGAGGTCCCGGCCTGGGACCTCAAGCCCAAGTAATCCCCCTGTCGCGACTTGACACGACCGGCGGCCCCGGATCGGGCGCGATGCAGGCGTGAGGGTCTACCGGTTGGACTGGAGGTGGGGCCCGGACAAAAGCCTGCCGTGGCTTCTCCACTCGGTGTCGGTATCGCCGCGGCGCTTACGCCTTCGGCCGCAATTCGCGCCGCAGGATTTTGCCCACGTTGGTTTTGGGCAGGGCATCCCGGAACTCGATGTACTTGGGACGCTTGTAGCCGGTGAGGTTGTCGTGGCAGTGCTGGACGACCTGCTCTTCGGTGAGCGTCGGGTCGCTGCGCACCACGAACACCTTGATCACTTCACCCTGGCGTTCATCGGGCAAGCCAATGGCGGCACATTCCAGCACGCCGGGGCAGGATGCGACCACGTTTTCCAGTTCGGTCGGGAAGACATTGAACCCGGAGACGAGGATCATGTCCTTCTTGCGGTCGACGATGCGGGTGAAACCCTGGGTGTCCATGATGCCCACGTCGCCGGTGCGCATGTAGCCGTCGGGCGTGAAGGCTTTGGCTGTTTCTTCCGGCTGGTTGTAGTAGCCGGTCATCACGTTGGGCCCCTGGATGCAGATCTCGCCGGATTCACCCATGGGCACGGTATGGCCGTCGTCGTCCTTGATGGCGATGCGGATGCTCGGCAAGGGCAGGCCAATGTTGCCGCTGAAGCTGGTGCTGACGATGGGGTTGTTGGTGCCGATGGCGCAGGTCTCGCTCATGCCCCAGCCTTCAATCATGGTCGAGCCGGTCACCTTTTTCCATTCTTTGGCCGTGGCTTCCGTGGCGGCCATGCCGCCGGCCTGTGACACGGCCAGGGATGAAAAGTCGAGCTCGCGGAATTGCGGGTTGTGCAGCAGACCGTTGAACAGTGTGTTGACCGCTGGCAGCATGTGAAAGGGGCGCTTCTTGAGGGTCTTCACGAAGCCCGGGATATCCCGTGGGTTCGGGACCAGGGTCAGGTGGGCGCCCCAGCGCAGGGTCACCAGGCTGAGGGTGAGGGCGAAGATGTGGTAAAGCGGCAGGGCGGCGATGTTGTTGATGGTGCGAACGTCGCCGACCTTGCTCAGGGCGGGAATGAACCAGGCCTCTGCCTGCAACACCGCCGCGATGATGTTTCGGTGGGTCAGGACGGCGCCTTTGGACAGGCCCGTGGTGCCCCCGGTGTATTGCAGAAAGGCGATGGAATCCAGGTTGGCGGTGCTCGGCTTCATGGGCTTGCCCTGGCCTTGCGCGAGGGCGTCGGGGAAGCTGAGGATGGTGCGCTCGCCAAGAGGCCCGCTGATCGGCAGCCGGTACGGTGGAACCATTTTCGCCAGATGCCGCACGGCAAAGCTCAGCCAGCGGCCTTTCACGGGGCCCAGCAGATCGCCCAGACTGGCCACCACGACGTGCTTCACCTGGGTCTCGTCGATGACTTCCTGCAGCGTGGCACAAAAATTCTCCAGCACGATGATGGCGTCGGCGCCCGAGTCCTTGAGCTGGTGCTCCAGTTCGCGCGCGGTGTAGAGGGGGTTGACGTTGACCACGGTGAATCCGGCCCGGACCACCGCCACCATGGACACCAGGAATTGCGGGATGTTGGGCAGCATCACGGCCACACGGTCCCCGGGTCGCAGACCCTGGCCTTGCAGCCAGGCGCCCAAGGCCTGGCTGTAGCCGTCGAGCTCGCGGTAGCTCATCCATTGCTCCATGCACACACTCACGGGGCGATCGGCGTGCGTCTGCAGGCCTTTTTCGATGAAGCCTGCGAGAGACGTCTCGGCATCGGGGTCAATGTCGTGGGGGACGCCCGCTGGGTACTGGTTCAGCCAAGGGCGATCGGTCGGTGGGGACGAGGTCATGTTCAGGCCAGTGAAGGTTCACAAAAAAGGGGTTGCGAACATTCTGGGCCCTGAGCGCGTCCTGGCACACCGGGCAGGCCCTAGGTTTCTGTCACCCAAAGCACAGCAGGCGCCAGCGGCGGGATTTTCAGGCTGACGAAAGCTCGGCCAGCAGAGCGCGCTCGCAGGCGGCTGTGTCGCCGTGAAACAAATCCTCGATCCAGGCCGCCTCGCGTTCGGCAATGGCTTGCATCAGTCGGGGCGGGTCCGGCATCTGCGAAAAAGCGGCGAATCCCCGTTCGAGAAACTGCTGCAACGCGCCCAGCCCGGCCGCCTGTGCAGGTTGCCGCATCATCTTGAGTGCAAACAGGAGCGACTTCATTCGGGTGAGCCGCTGCAGCTCTGCGCCCATGTGCTGCACCACGGCCAGTTGCCGGGTCCGGTCCGGCGGGGCCCCCGTGAGGCGCCAGCAGCGGATGTAGTTGGCCGCCGGGGATGTGTCGGTGGGCCCGGTGGCCCAATGCGCCGCCATCTGGTGGTCAAGCGTCTCGGTCAAGGCATGGGTCTCGGCCAGGTCCACCGCCAGTCGCCCCACCGCATCGGGGAACAGCCGCTCAATGGCGCTGGCGATGCGCCCGAACTGTTGGTCGCGCTCCACAAAATCGTGTTCGCCGTAGAGCTCGTCCAGAAAAAACCGGGTGGCGGGCGCGTACTTGGGTTCGCGAAGGAAGTCGGCGTAGGTGCCCTTGAAGCGCTGGGCCTGAAACCTTTTCACCGATCTCAAGGCGGCCACCGCGGGTCCATGCTGTGCCGCATCGCGCAAGTGCTGCACCCGGGCGAGTTGCTGCCGGATGGCTTCAGCGGTCGATGGAGTGGCCTTCATGAACTTCAAGTTTAGGCCTGTGGGTGCATTTGCTGTAGAGAGTGCCTTCTAGGGGTTCACATCGAAAGGCCGGTGTGGCGTGCGATAGTGGCGGAATGGACAACGACCTGCTCAACCCCCCACCGGAGAGTTCGCGGCAAAGCGTGGGCCCCGGGAGGTCGCCTTCAATGCTGGCGCGTTTGCAGCAGGCGCTGGTCCTGGGCACCCTTCTGGTGACGGCCGGTTGGATGATCTGGATGTGGGAGGACGCCAAGGTTGGGTCGGTACTGGGTGGACTGGTGGTGTTGGGGGGCTATGCGCTGGTCCTGGCGCTCGAGTTTGTGATGGCGGCCTGGGTGAACCGGACCGACCCGGCGCCGCGTGCCACGCGTGTCCAGCATCTACAAGCCTGGTGGCAGGAAGTCCGGGAAGCGCCTGCCGTGTTCGCCTGGCGGCAGCCCTTCCGTTGGCGACGGCTGCCCGATAACGGACCGCGGGACGACACCCGCTTTGACGGCCCGGCCGCGGTGTTCATTCACGGTTTTGTGTGCAACCGCGGGTTCTGGTTGCCGTGGATGAAGACACTGCGGCAGATGGGCCTGCCCTACACGTCCGTGAATCTGGAGCCTGTGTTCGGATCCATTGACGAGGGTGTGGGACTGATCGAAAACGCTGTGCGACAGGCCGAAGCCCTGGGTTCGGCGCCGCCGGTGCTGATCTGTCACAGCATGGGCGGCCTCGCGGCCCGCGCCTGGCTGGCCAGCGACCCACGGACGCTGGCGCGCATCGGGGGCGTGATCACCATCGGCTCACCCCACCACGGCACCTGGCTGGCACATTTCAGCCATTTGACCAATGGCCAGCAAATGCGGCCTGGCAACGCCTGGCTGGTGGACCTGGCCGCCAAGGAGCAGGCTTTGTACGGCCCATCGGTCCACAGCCGTTTTGTTTGCTGGTACTCGCACACCGACAACATCGTGTTTCCCGCCAGCACGGCCACCCTCGACGGCGCCGACAACCGCCATGTCCCGGCGACGGCCCATGTGGCGCTGGGGTTTCACCCCAGGGTGATGCGGGAGTCGCTGGCGATGCTGGCGTCGGCCGCGATTTCACCCGCCGAGCGCACCGCTTCGTAGAGCGGCGCAAAGTCGGGAGCGGAGAGATCGAACAGCTGCTGGAAGCTGTCGATCACAAAATACGTGGCCTGGTAGTCGTCGATCTTGTAGCGGGTGCGCATGCACCGCACCAGATTCAGCGCGATGCGCTGGGGGTCGGGGCTGGTCACGCTGTGGCGCAACTCGCCCGACGAGCTCAGGATGCCCGCACCGTAAGCGCGCAGGCCATCGGCTTGCTGGATCAGACCGAACTCGATGGTGTACCAGTACAGGCGGGAGAGCAGCTCGCCAGCGCCCAGGTCGTGGGCTTTCAGGCCGCCTGCGCCGTAGCGCTGCACGTAGTCGGCGAACACCGGGTTGAACAGCAATGGCACGTGGCCGAACAGATCGTGGAACACATCGGGTTCCACGATGTACTCAAACTCGTCGGGTTTTCGGATCCAGTCGGTCACCGGAAAGCGGCGGTTGGCCAGCAGGTCGAAGAACGGCCGCTCGGGGATCAGGCCAGGCACGGCCACGATCTCCCAGCCCGTCGCGGGTTTGAGGCGTTCGTTGATTTCTTCGAAACGGGGGATGCGGTCTTTGATGCCCAGTGAAGGCAGGGCTTCGATGAAGGCATCACAGGCGAGACCCGGCAACAGCGCGGACTGCCGCTCATACAGACGGCGGTAGGTGTCGTGGTCCGCCTCGGTGTAGCTGGCCCAGTTTTGCGGGCAGGTGTAATCGTCCAAAGCGCGGCTGTAATCGCCGCGCGGCGGGCGCGCACTGGCGCCATAAACAACCGGTTCAACAGCCATCGAGTTTTCTCCTTCTCGGCTAACAGACAGTCTTGCAGAATTCCCGAAAAAGCCGCAGAGCGAGGCGCGCGGGCGCAGACAGTGGCAGCGCCACGGCAAGCCCGCGCAACGACGCTATGCGGGTTTTGTCGGGGATTCCAGCGTGCCGCGGCGGATTTGGTCCAGCTCCATGGTCTCAAACAGCGCCTTGAAGTTGCCTTCGCCAAAGCCTTCGTTGCCCTTGCGCTGGATGAACTCGAAGAAGATCGGGCCCAGCTGGTTTTCACTGAAGATCTGCAGCAAGAGCTCGCCCTTGTTGCCGTCGACCAGGATGTTGCGCGTCTTGAGGGCTTCCACGTCTTCACCGTGGCCGGGAATGCGCTTGTCGAGCAGCTCGTAGTAGGTGTCGCTGGTGTTGAGCAGCTTGATGCCCGACAGCTGCAACGCATCCACGGTGTCGTACAGATTGGTCGAGCCCATGGCGATGTGCTGGATCCCCTCGCCGTGGTAGCTATCGAGGTATTCCTGGATCTGGCCAGCTTTCTCGTTGCCCTCTTCGTTGATGGGGATGCGGATCTTGCCGCAGGGACTGGTCATGGCCTTGCTCTTGACGCCAGTGGACTGGCCTTCGATGTCGAAGTAACGCACTTCGCGGAAATTGAACAAACGCTCGTAGAAGCCCGACCATTCCTCCATGCGACCGCGGTGCACGTTGTGCGTCAGGTGGTCGATGTAGGTCAGGCCATGGCCCACGGGGTTGAGGGTGGCACCGGGCAATGGCTTGAAATCGACATCGAAGAAGCCGATGTTGCCGATATCACCTTCGGAGGCACCGTCTTTGCCGCGCCATTGATCGATGAAGTAAATGATGGAGTCGCCAATGCCCTTGATGGCCGGGATGTTGAGCTCGCCCGGGCCGGCGTCTTGGGCGTAACCCCAGGCGCCCAGTGAAATCGCGCGCTCGTAGGCGGCTTTTGCGTCTTTGACGCGAAAGGCGATCGCGCACACGCTGGGGCCGTGCAGGCGGGCAAAGCGCTGGGCGAAGCTGTCGGGCTCGGCGTTGATGATGAAGTTGACGCCGCCCTGGCGGTACAGCGTCACATTCTTGCGACGGTGCTTGGCGATGGCCTGGAAACCCATGTTTTCAAACAGGGTGCCCATGGCGACCGGATCGGGGGCGGCGTATTCGATGAACTCGAATCCGTCGGTGCCCATGGGGTTGTCCCAGGTGGCGTTTTGCTCGTTCAGCGAGGTGGGCTGGGTGGCGCTCATGGTGTGTCTCCTGTTGTGAAGGGGCGAGCCTCATCAAGGGCCGCGGTCCAGAGATGACTGTATCGGTTGCCATCATCACGATTTCTGCGTTTTTTGGTGCGCTCTGCGAACAAGTTGCAGGAATCCTGCAAAATGTGATTCATGGATGCACTTGACAAGCTTGATCGACACATTTTGCGGCTGTTGCAGGCGGATGGGCGCGCCACGTATGACCAGATCGCCGAATCCGTGGGGCTCTCGCCCAGCGCGGTGCTGCGCCGGGTCAAACGCCTGGAGGAGGCGAGGGTGATCGACCGGTATGTCGCCCTGGTGCGCCCAGAGGCGGTGGGGCTGGGGCTCACCGCCTATGTGAACGTTCGCCTGGAGAAACACAGCGACAGCGCCAAGCGCAACCCCATGGACGAGTTTCGGGCGAGTGTGATGGCGTGGGCGGAGGTGGTGGAGTGTGTGGCCCTGACCGGTGAAATGGACTACCAGTTGCGACTGATGGTGGCCGACATGGGGGCTTATTCGCGGTTCATGATGGACACCTTGCTCAAGCATCCCAGTGTGCAGGACTGCAAGACCAGCTTTGTGATGGACCGGGTGAAAAGCACCACGGCGATGCCGGTCTGACCTTGTTTGTCAGTTGATTTGTTGCAGCGCAACAAATTCCAGGCCTTTGATCGGGAAAATGTCACCCGCCCATCGGGTTTTGGCCGCTTTAGAGACCTCTGATCTTGTCGATATAGGGAAAACCCTTAAAGTTTCCCTATGTTCAATCCCATCCTCTGGTTCAAGTCACTGTCGGCCTCCAGCGCCGCAGCGCCTCCGGCTGCGGATGGGGCTTTGCCGCCCCCTGCGCCTCCGGCTGGGGTGGTGGTGCCCATCCGGTCCATGGGGCCGGGGCATCTGGAGCGGATCCGCGCGCATTTGCTGGCGCTGGATGCACACGACCGTTACCTGCGCTTTGGTTACGCTGCCAACGATGAGCAGATCCTGCGTTATGTGAACCAGCTCAACTTTGCGCGCGACGAGCTGTTTGGCATCTTCAACCGCAAGCTCGAACTCATCGCCATGGCCCATCTGGCCTTCTCGGTGGACCCGCAGTGCGCCAGTTGTGCCGAGTTTGGCGTGTCGGTGGCCAAGACAGCGCGCAGCCGGGGCTATGGCCGCCAGCTGTTCGAGCGGGCTTTGATGCACGCGCGCAACGAGGGCGTGAGCCAGCTGTTCATCCATGCGCTGTCTGAAAACACGGCCATGTTGAAGATCGCGCGCCGGGCGGGGGCCGTGATTCAGCGCGACGGCTCCGAGAGTGAAGCCCATCTCCGGGTGCCTCCGGCGGATTTTGACTCCCGCGTGATCGAGCTGTTCAACGAGCAGGTCGCGATCACCGATTACCACCTCAAGGCGCAGGCCCGCCAGTTCTGGAAAGTTCTGGGTTATTTGCAGTCTGTGCGCCAAGGCGTCATGGGCACACGGGATCGCGTCAAGAGCTGAGCGGCCGCTGGTTGGGTGGTTCGCCCGCAGCCATGGGCGGTGCCGTTCTTTCTCGCTTCACGGGCTTGCGGTATCCTGTGGCCCGTAGCAACCAATCCATTCCCTCCGTGGCAGACACCCCTCCCAGTCCTGGGCCGCAGCGCAGCCTGCGGCAAGAAGACAAACGTGGATTCCTGCAAAAGCTCGCAGAATTCATCCACCCCGGTCCCGATTCCATCGATGAGCTGATCGGCATCCTGGCCGAAGCCGAAGACAACGACATCATCAATGCCGAATCCCGCGTCATGCTGGAAGGCGTGATGCGCATCGCCGACATGTCGGCCGGCGATGTGATGGTGGCCGCGCCCCGCATGGATTTGCTGGACATCGACTCCCCTTACGAAGAGTTGCTCCACATCGTGATCGACACGGCGCACTCGCGCTTTCCGGTCTATGAAGGCGAACGGGAAAACATCCTGGGCATCCTGCTGGCCAAAGACCTGCTGAAACTGCAGCGGGCGCCCGAGCTCAACATCCGGGCCTTGTTGCGCCCCGCGACCTTTGTGCCCGAGAGCAAAGGTCTCAACGATCTGCTGCGCGAGTTCCGCGGCAACCGCAACCACCTGGCGATTGTGATCGACGAGTTTGGCCGCATGGCCGGCCTGATCACGATCGAAGACGTGCTGGAAGAGATCGTCGGGGAGATCGAGGACGAATTCGACGAAGTCGAGGACGAGGGCGACATCTACTC
>JBFHEQ010000096.1:0-9020 GCA_041584075.1 Hydrogenophaga sp. | reverse complement strand
TTCGCTGGTGGCCGCGACCGTCTTCACCACCCAGAGCACCACGGGCGATCTGGTGAAAGTGATGCGCCAGATCAAGCGTTCGCGTCCTGCGCCCGCGAACTTCATGATCGCAAGAGGGGCCGGGGGGGCGGTTCGCGCGGTCTTCGACGTGACCGACGTGGTGGACATGAGTTTCCAGCGCCAGACCAGCAGCGCCCCGGGGTTCACGACCGGCCCGCTGCCCACGGCCGCGCTGGGTGTGTTTCCCGGGGCCGTGGGTCGGATTGCCTACGGCACCTACAGCTCGCCCAACTACCAGGTGGCGGGCGGGTACATCCCGCCCGTGAGTTCGCTCACCGGTTCGCCGCGAGCGCAAGGCAGCAACGAACTGGTGTTCCAGCTCTTTGTCCCGGCCGGAGAGAGGCCTGCAGGTGGCTGGCCTGTGGCGATATTTGGCCATGGCTTCACCGACAGCATGTACGGAGCTCCCTGGACCGTCGCTTCGACATTCGCTTCGCGCGGTATCGCCACTTTGTCGATCAACGTGGTGGGGCATGCGGGCGGCGCGCAGGGCAAGCTCCTGGTCACCACCCGCGCGGGCGCAGCGCCGGTCGAGGTACCGGCCGGTGGCCGGGGCTTTGACCAGGATGGCAATGGCACCATCGACAACACCGAGGGCGTCAATGCGGTGGCACCGCGCGAGTCCATCAGCAGCCGCGACGGCTTGCGCCAGACCGTGATCGACCTGATGCAACTGGTGCGACAAGTCGAGGTGGGCATGGATGTGGACGGCGACGGCAGCGTTGACCTCGATGCCCGGCGCATCTACTACGCAGGCCAGTCGTTCGGTGGCATCTATGGCACCCTGCTGCTGGGCGTGGAGCCCGGTATCCGGGCCGGTGTGCCCAACGTGCCCGGCGGGTCGATCACCGAGGTCGCGCGTCTGGGCTACTTCCGGGTGTTGACGGCTGCGGCCCTGGCCACGCGCCAGCCCCAGCTGCTCAATCTGCCCGTGACACCCGGTGTACCGGTGCCGTTCAATCTGAACTTCAACGAAAACATGCCGCTGCGCGATGTGGCGCCCGTGGTCAACACCGTGCCCGGTGCGCTGGCCATTGCCCAGGTGCTGGACCGGTACGAGTGGGTGCAGCAGTCGGGCAATCCGGTGTCGTATGCGCCTTTGATCCGCAAGCAACCTCTGTGGGGGGCTGCCGCCAAGCCGGTGATCGTGCAGTTCGCCAAGGGTGACCAGACCGTCCCCAACCCCACGACCTCGGCCTTGATCCGCGCAGGCGGGCTGGAGGATCGCGCCACCTATTACCGCAACGACCTGGCGGTGGCCAACAACCCGGCCGTGTCCACGAACCCCCACACCTTTCTCACCAACATCGCGTCGCCTGCGGCTGCGGGATATGCGGTGGCCGGGCAGGTTCAGATCGCCGAGTTCTTCAAGAGTGATGGGTCGGTCATCATCGACCCGGACGGCGCAGGGCCTTTCTTTGAAACGCCGATATCGCTGCCCTTGCCCGAGACCGGCAACTTCCTGCCTTGATGTGCCTCGCCTCCGCGGCGAAGGGCTCAGAGTTCGTAGACCGGCGACGACTCGGGCAACACACTGAGGTCCAATGGACGCACTGCGCCCATCCAGATCGCGCGGTCGCGGTGGTCGGCGAGGTCGTGGCCGGTGATGGGGTGGATGAACACCACCAGCTTTCCGCGGTTCAAGTTCAGCCAGGGGATGACTTCGCCAAACAAAGCCGCTTTGAAGGCCAGCTGACAACTCCAGTCGGGATGAGGGCCCACGGGTCGTTGGTGCATGCGGCCCATCTTCAGCGGGAACAAGGCTGCAGCACCCTCACACAATGCCTGGGCTGCGTCCTGACTGTCTGCATCGAAGTAAATGTGGGCGTGATAGCCGTGAATCGCTGTGGTGGGAGAAAAGGCTGGTGACATGGCGGGATCTTTCGGTGGATTCGGGTATCGCTCAACCGGGCACCTGGGCTTCGACCAGCAGGGCCAGCAACTGCAGCGACTGTTGCCAGCCCACATGGCAGCCGTCGAGCGGAATCATGGGTGGAATGCCTTCTTGAACGATGCTCAGTTCGGTCCCGCAGGGCACGGGTTTGAAGGTCATGGTGGTGCGCATTTCACCGGGCAGGTTGATGTCCTCAAACACGTCGGTGTTCACGATGCGCTCGTTGGGCACCAGCTCCAGGTACATGCCCCCGAAGGCGTGGCTTTGTCCGTTGGCCAGGTTGGTGAATTGCATGCGGTAGCGCCCGCCCACGCTGGCGTTGAGTTCGAACACCTTGGCGGTGAAACCGTGCGGAGGCATCCATTTGGGCAGGGCATCGGGATCCAGGCAGGCGCGGTAAACCCGCTCGGGTGGTGCTGTGAACACGCGGTGAAAGGTGACGGTTCCGGTGGTCATGGAGGGTCCTTTGCGGGAACGGTGGGAGGGGCAGAACAGGAGACGGGGCAGGGCATCAGGCAGGCGTCCACGCGCCACCCGCTTCACTGGAACGTATCACCGCTTCCACAAACCGCAGCCCCATCCAGCCGTCGTCGGCATTGGGAAAGTGCAGGCTGAGCGGGTCGGCGGGCAGGCCTGCGCGCCGGGCGGCAATGGCCTCGGCCGCATCGGCATAGAGGTTGGAAAAGGCTTCGTGAAACCCTTCGGGGTGGCCCGCTGCCACGCGACTGGACCGGGCGGCGAGGGGCAGGGTGCCTGGTCCTCGCGGGGTGCGGATCTGCGCCGGGGCATCCAGCGGGCGGAAGTGCAAAACGTGGGGCTGTTCTTGTGCCCATTCCAGGGTGCCGAGCGATCCGCTTACCCGGATGCGCAAGGCGTTCTCCATGCCGGCAGCGGCCTGGGTGACCCAGAAGCTGCCCCGGGCGCCGCCGCTCAGGCGCAAGAGGGCACCCGCGTAGTCATGGGCCTGGCTGCCTGGCACGATGGGGCCGGCCTCGGCGGCGACCTGGTCCACCTCGAGCCCGGTGACGAAGCGCAGCAACTGGTGGGCGTGGGTACCGATGTCCCCCATGACCAGTGACGCACCACCACGGCTGGGATCGGTTTTCCAGGCGGTGCGCCCCGGCCCTGGCTTGGCGCGACCACCTTGCACGTACTCCACCTGCACCAGCCTGAGCTCGCCCAGCTCGCCGTTGGCGACCATGGCCCGAGCCTGGCGCACCAGGGGATAGCCGCTGTAATTGTGGGTCAGGCAAAACACCCGCCCGCTCTCCGCCACGCGCTGGCGCAACAGCGCGGATTCTTCCAGCGTGTTGGTCATGGGCTTGTCGCAGATGACATCGAATCCCTGGGCCAGCGCGGCCATCGCGTAGGCGAAATGGCTGTCGTTGGGGGTCATGATGGCCACCACTTCGGCGCCGTCGGCGCGCGCCGCTTCGGCGTCGAGCAGGGCCTGGGCACCGGGGTAGCTTCTGTCGGCCGGCAGACCCAGGCTGGCGCCTGCGCTCCGGGCCCTGTCGGCCTGGCTCGACAGGCAGGCCGCCACAAGTTCATAACGATCGTCCAGCCGGGCCGCCTGCCGGTGGGTGGCCCCGATAAATGAACCCGGTCCACCGCCGATGACCGCCAGGCGCAGACGACGCCCGAGTTGGTCGACCACGGGGTTGAGCGCTGGGGGGAGGGGGGCGGGCGCTGAGGGATGGTGTGGCATGGTTGTCTGAATGCAGGACGAAGGACCCCATTGTGTGCCGCCCGGGCTCACGCATCTTGATCAGCACGCAAGCGCTGTGGGGAATTTCAGGGACAGGTCCGGGCGGCGCCATAACCCGAGCCATGCCAGCGCCAGACCGGGGCACAGGGGCCAAGGCCTTGGGCCGTGAGGTCGGCGTACCCTTGCCGGTTTGATGGCAGGGGCGTCAGTGTGCCAGCCGTCTTGAACTGGCTGACCCATTCACCCCTGACCTGAACCCAAAGCTCGGTGAGTTGCCCAGAAGGCCCCAGGCACGGGGAGCCCGACAGCACCACGGCCCGAGCGGGCCGGCTGGTGTCGCCCAGGTCAAACGGGCGCACATCGTAGGCCACGGGTTCGCCAGCACAGGAGGGATCCACCAGTGCGCCCTGGACGGCTGTGGGGGGATCGCTGTATTGGGTGTCGGGGGTCTGGGACTCGGGTGACCGGTTCGACACGGCAGGGTCCACCACGGAACAGGCCGAAAGCAGAACAACCATGGCCCAGGCAATCAACGATGGCTTCCATCTCATGTCGTTCTCCTTCTGTGATGAGGTGGTCTTCATGGTAGGCCCAGCCCTTGCCATTTGCCAACCCGCAGGCCTGTTCTGGTCGATCAGGGTGATCGGTTTTCATGCTGCATCCGAATGCTCTTCAGCGACTTGCCGTAAGCTGGTCTGCTGCTCTGTGGAGCGCCGGCTGATCAGGTGCTGCAGATCCAGGGTACCCAGTGCGTGGATACCGCAGCGGGCTGCCAGGGCCATCGCGGGTGCCGAGTGGCTGCCCCGGGTGATGCTGGCACCCCAGCGCAAGCCACGGGCGGTGATCATGACCTGCAAAGCGTGCATGCTGGCAGCGTCCACCGCATGGTCTTTGGCCGGCTGGCATTGCACCACCGCCACGGGACCGGCGATATCCGGGGCTTCGAGCCAGATGGCTGTGCCACGCCCCGGCGCTTGTTCGTCTGATCGGGTGGCAAAGCCCACCTGTTCAAACAGGGCCTTGCACAGGGCTACAAATGCGTGGGGGCTCAACGCAGTGAGCGACTCTTCCTGCCACAAGGCTGGCTGCACGGGTCGGGGCGGTGGACCCGGAGGGGGCTCGGTGGCAGCTGGCCCCAGCGTCTCCCGCTCCAGCCGGTCGATCAGGGCCATGAGGGCGCTCGCCTGCGGAGGCGGTTGACGCGCCGCAGGTGGATGGGGTGGGTGAAACCGCGATGGTCGGCGTTTACCTGCGAGCCGCGCCGCCAGGTGCAACAGTATCAAGAGCGCACCCAGGCCCAGCGTCCACCAGGCCGGCATGCTCACGGCCGAGGCGATAAAGGGGTGTTTCCCCGCTACGGCAGATGCAAACAGCAGCAAGCCAGCGCCTGCGCCAGCGGTGATGAGTCCATTTTTCCACAGTGGTTTGCGGGTTTTTGCCCCGCGCTGACGTTTCGATGGCTGAGCCATTCGTTTTCCTCCCCGAAATCCGATACAGGGAGCATCATGCACTAAGTCGAAAGAATTAGATGCCAAATGTGTAACACCTTGATAGGGCAGGGTGTGTGCACAGCCGCGAAGCCCGGATACCGGCGAATGTCGCAGCCGGCTTCCGGTGGTTTCCCGTTCCGGTGGCTGGACGGGGCGGCCAGTTCAGCGAAGGCTCAGAGGGTCTGGCGGTAGCGCTCGACCATTTCTGCCTGTGACTCGGCGGCCACGTCTTCTCCGTGGAACTCCAGCAACTGGTCGCGCAGCATTTCGCCCATGCTGGGCAGCTCGGACCGCTGCACATGGCGTTCAGGGTTCCACAACTGGGCTCGCATCAAGGCTTTGGCACAGTGCACGTAGCAAGACTGCACGGCGATGCGGATGGCCAGGGGAGGTTGGCGCTGGCCTTCCGCGCACCATTGCCGATCGGAAGCGCTGATGGACAGGCGGGCCAGACCATTGACGCGCAGGGTCTCATCCATGCCCGGCAAGAGGAAAACCAGGCCCACGGGTGCTCCCCGGGAGCCGTGGCTGGCGATGTTTTCGAGGGTGTCGAGCAGGTTGTTGCCGGGCGCGTCCGGGATCAGCAAGGTGTGGGCATCGGGCGCCTTCACGAACCCGGGTTCGCCGCCTCTGGGCGAGGCGTCCATGTCGCCGAGTTCGGCGTGTCCGCTGGCGATGACCACAAAAGGAGAGAGAGCGATCAGGCGTGTGGCATGGCCATCGAGGCGGGGCATCGCCTTGCGCGCCGAGCGGCCACGCTTGGGTCCGTAAAGGTCGCGCAAGCTCGCGACGGACTGGATGAGGGCAGCGGAATCGGCGGGGGATGTGGCGGTCATGGTGTTCGTCTCAGCCATCCGGCGGCATATTCGAAGGGATACGGAACATTGTCCACTCAGTTGTCGCTTTCGATGGCCTCGACTTCGATCACGCCCTCGAACAGGTCGATGGCGGTGGTGGCCACCTGGGCGGTGTCGTAGTAAGCATAGGCTCCCACGCCCACGGCGCCCACGATGGGTAGCCAGCGTGCCATGCTCTTGCCCAGCGCACGCTTGGCCAGCGTGGTGCCGATGCGCCGGGTGATGGCGCCGATCAGGCGGGGTGAGGCTCGCCTGACCAGGGTGCGCTGGCCCACGCGAACCACCAGGTCCCGCACGCCCTGGGCGGCGGTGTGCTGGAACAGGCAATACACCACCTGTTCCGGGGTGAGGGTCTTCTGCTTGCCATACACGGCTGCGATGTCGGCCACCATTTGCTTCTGGATGTTCCAGACCCCCATCATCTCCGGCAAGATGGTGAGCCATCCGATCGCGCCTGGCGGCAGGGCCAGCGCGCCGGCTGCCATGGCCGCCTTGGACGCAGCGGCGTTGGCCAGCTTGCGAGCGGCTGCGTCGGGCTTGTTGCTTTTGCGCTCTTCCGAGTCGGGGATTTGCCCCATGAAAGGCAGAAGGGCTTCGGCGATCAGGGCGCCCACCCGGGACGGCGCCGGGTGAGCGTCTGGCTGTTTGGCTTTCCTGGTGTCGGACTGGGTTGACATGGTGGCAGCTTTCTAACGTGGGGACGACAGGGGCTCTGCGTGCATTCCTGGTCTCTTCTTCATCGACTTCGACTTTCAGTGTAGAGCGCCCGCATCCGCGACAGTGGAGTTCTGTCCCCAATGAGGTGAAGGCATGCACTGGCGGGCACCGACGTTGCACGCACAAATCACGATGGCTTGGGGTCATGGCGTGGGCAACCGGGGTGAGGAAACGCTGCGGTGTAGGATGGAAAGTCTCTTTCACCCGACACAGGGACCCGAACCCATGAACCGTCCGTTGCCACCGCCCGAAGCCCGCTCCTTTGATCGATTCTCGGCCGTGGCCATCGTGGTGGTCCTGGCGCGGTTGGGGTATTTTGGTTGGCGCTACTTTGACGCTCGCCAGTCCTCTGCGCCGGTGGATCCCCCCGCAGCGGCGGCCCCTGACGCACCGCCGGTTGAACCCGCAGCGCCCCTGGAGGCCGCTGCAGTGGCGACGCCCGGGACGCCGGCCGTCGAACACCCTCTGGAAGCGCTGGAAGACACAGAGGACGCTGCGCCGCCGGTTCCCCTGCCCGAGCTGGAGGCATCCGACGCAGACGTGACCGCGCGGCTCTCGCAGCTCATGGGCCGCAAAAACGTGTTGACGTTTTTGCAACTGGATGGTTTTGTGCGCCGTGTGGTGGCCACCGTCGACAACCTGCCGCGTTCGCAAGCCTCGCCCACCCGGTGGCCGGTGGTGCCCACCCCCCAGCGGTTCTCTACCCTCAAGGGGCCTGATGGCGTGGAGCGTATCCACCCGGACAACACCCGCCGGTACGCGCCCTTTGTCAAGCTGGTGGAGTCGGTCGGAACGGGGCAGGCCGTCGCTGTGTACCGCGGGCTGTATCCGCTGTTTCAGCAGGCCTACGAGGAGCTGGGTTTCCCCGGCCGCTACTTCAACGATCGCCTGGTGCAGGTGCTGGACCACCTCATCGACACGCCGGTGCCTGCCGGGTCTCTCGAGGTGACGCTGGTGGATGTGAAGGGGTCGGTGGCCTCCTTGCGGCCCTGGGTGCGCTACGAACTGGCCGATCCGGCGCTGGAGTCGATGTCGGCCGGGCGCAAGATGCTGATGCGCCTGGGGCCAGACCAGCAGCGCCGCATGCAGGCCAAACTCAGGGATTTCCGCCAGCAGGTGGCCAAACCCTGAGCCCATGGGTGCGACGCCTTCTTCTGTGGCGTCTCCTTCCTGCTGTTCATCGTCTCCCTTGCCTTCCACCATACCCATGTATCCCATCGGAATACCCGGCCAAGCCTGGGGCAGCCCAGAAATTGAACAATGGCGCGCGCGGCAGCTGCGCCAGCGCAGCCACGCAGACGATGTGCTGAGCGAAGTGCAGCGCCTGGCCTCGCGGTTTGATGTCACGCCTTATGGCGAGGCCGCCTATGCGGGTGAGGTCTATCCCCTCGTGGCTTTGCGCAGCCGGGGCTGGGAGACGGGTCGGCCCGTTGTGCTCGTGACCGGAGGCGTGCACGGGTATGAAACCAGTGGTGTGCACGGCGCCCTGCGGTTCATGGATCAACACGCCGAAGCTTTCGCCGATCGCATCAACCTGCTGGTGGTGCCTTGTGTGAGCCCCTGGGCTTATGAGCGTATTCACCGCTGGAACTTCGATGCTATCGACCCCAACCGGTCCTTTCGCGAAGCCAGCCCGGCTCTGGAGTCGGCTGCGCTGATGCGCCTGGTGGCGCCCTTCAAAGGCCAGATCCTGGTGCACATCGACCTGCACGAAACCACCGACACCGACGAGTCGGAGTACCGCCCGGCCCTGGCCGCACGCGATGGCCTGCCGTTTGAACCCGGCACCATTCCCGATGGCTTCTACTTGGTGGACGATACGGAGAACCCGCAGCCCGGGTTTCAGCAGGCCATCATTCAGGCGGTCGAGGCCGTGACCCACATCGCGCCACCCGACGCCGAGGGCGCCATCATCGGCTCGCCCCTCTTCGGACGCGGGGTGATCCGCTACGCCTTTGAGGCCTGGGGTCTGTGCGCGGGCATCACCGGTGCGCGCTACACCACCACCACCGAGGTCTACCCCGACAGCCCGCGCGCCACGCCGGAGCAGTGCGTGGCCGCTCAAGTCACGGCCGTGTGTGCAGCCATCGATTACGCGCTGGTGCAAGCCTGAGCGCGCCACTCGCCGCTGATATGCTGCGCGCCATGCCTGCTGTGTCGTGTCCTTTGCCCCGGGAGCTGCCGTGAGCGGTGCCGCCCGCCTGATCTGTTTCAACAAGCCCTATGGTGTGCTGAGCCAGTTCACGCCGGAAGGGCGCTGGCGTGGGCTCAAAGACTTCATCGATGTGCCCGGT
>JBFHEQ010000095.1:0-9036 GCA_041584075.1 Hydrogenophaga sp. | reverse complement strand
TTTGAACGCGAAGGCGACGACCTGCACTGCCAGGTGCCCGTGAGCATGACCACCGCCTCGCTCGGCGGCGAGATCGATGTGCCCACGCTCGCCGGCAAGGCCACGATCGACTTGCCCGAAGGCACGCAGAGCGGCAAGACTTTCCGCCTGCGCGGCAAAGGCATCAAGGGCGTGCGCAGCAGCTACCCCGGCGATCTGTACTGCCATGTGGCGGTGGAAACCCCGGTCAAACTCACCGAGCACCAGCGCAAGCTGCTCAAGGAACTCGACGAGTCCTTCAAAAAGGGCGGCTACAAACACAGCCCGAACGACAAGGGCTGGTTTGAGAAGGCCAAAAGCTTCTTCAGCTGATCGGGCCATCAGGAGCGACACAAAAAAGCGACGGGTTACCGTCGCTTTTTTTTGCCCTGGAGGCGGGATCACCGCTCAATGACCATGTGCTGCACAAGGCTCCCGAGAGGCGCCATGGCGGCCATCACAACATCGGTTAATCTTTTCGCCGACCCAGCGATTCCGCCAGGTGAGGAGACAGAAGATGGATGCACAGGCTGCGGCCCAATCGCCACTGTACCTGTTTGAAAAATTTGAAGTGGGTGTGATCCACCTCGACGCTTCACGCACCGTGGTGGCCATGAACGACTTCGCACGCAGGGTCTTGCCCGTTGGCGAGAAAGAACCGTTCAACAAGCTGGTCTCCTCCTTCCACCCCGACCGGTCCAGACCCAAGGTCGACTTCCTGCTCGACCAGGCATCGAGCTGTCCCATGGTCAGCGCCGTGCCCATGACCATGATCATCAACATCCCCGAGCAGGTGTTGCTGATCAAAGTCACGCGCCTGGCCGACCACCTGGGCAGTACAACCGGCTTCGTTCTGGTGTTTTACGACGTGACCCAGGTGGTCAGCCAGGCCGGTCCAGCCACCGGAACTCCTTCCACCGGCGTGCGACTGACCCGCATCCCCATGGTGGCCAACCAGCGGGTCTCCTTCATGGACACGGCCGAGGTGTTGTGCCTGGAGTCGCAGGCCCACTACACGCGGGTGCTGACACGCACCGGATACCACTTCTGCAACCTCAGCATTGGCGATCTTGAAACCCGGCTGGATACCTCTCAGTTCCAAAGGGTGCACCGCTGTTTCATCGTCAACTTGCGCGCTGTCGCCGAGCTCGGGCGCGAAGGCTCGAAGACACATGTCGTCCTGGAAGGCAATCCCAGGGAACCCATTCCCGTCTCCCGCGCAGAGGTCCCCAAGCTGCGAGCAGCCCTCGGCCTTATCACGCGGCCCTGAGCAGGCCGAAGCCCAAGGGTATTCCCTGATCATGGGACATACCCTGATTGCGCACATGCCCTGAGCCTGATCTCAACGGTTCGTGCAATCCAGCGCGCATTTCGTGCAGAAAACGAGCCATTCGTGGTCATCAAAGGGACAAATCTGGGAGGTAGCGCCAGGAACTGTTCGCGCCTAAACTGGTTTGGTCATTGATAAATGTCAATTGCACCACCCGAACTGAGGAGCTTTTCGATGATTCCACCGCGTTTCGAGTACCACGCCCCGCACACCGTCGGCGAGGCCATCGCCCTGCTGACCAAGCTGGGTTCTGAGGCCAAGTTGCTGGCCGGCGGGCACAGCCTCTTGCCCATGATGAAACTGCGCTTCGCGCAGCCTGAACACCTGATCGACATCAACCGCATCCCGGAACTCCGGGGCATCAAGGAAGTCGGCGACACGGTCGTGATCGGCGCCATGACCACGGAAAACGAGCTCATCAACGCTTCGATCGTGCAAGCGAAACTCCCCTTGCTGGCCGAAGCGGCACGGCAGATCGCCGATCCGCAGGTGCGCAACCGCGGCACCATTGGCGGCGACATTGCCCACGGCGACCCCGGCAACGACCACCCCGCCCTGTCCATCGCCATCGAAGCATCTTTTGTGCTCGAAGGACCCAACGGACGCCGCACCGTGGCGGCCGACGGCTTCTTCCTGGGCACCTACATGACGCTGCTGCAAGAAGACGAAGTCATGTGCGAGATCCACGCACCCGCCTTTGCGCAAGGCACGGGCTGGGCCTACGAAAAACTCAAGCGCAAGACCGGTGACTGGGCCACCGCAGGTTGTGCGGTGGTCATGCGCAAAACCGGCGACCAGGTTAGCCACGTGCGCATCGCGCTCACCAACGTGGCGCCCTCGGCCTTGCGCGCCGAAGCCGCAGAGGCGGCGCTGATGAACCAGCCCGTCAACGCTTCCACGTTGCAAGCCGCTGCCGATGCGGCGATTGCCGTCTGCGAGCCGGCTGAAGATTTGCGCGGCGACATCGAATACAAGACCGCCATGGCTGGCGAAATGGTCAAACGTGCCCTGGCTCAGGCCTGGGCCCGTTGCGCTTAATCTGCAGGAGACACCACATGGCAAAGAAACTCATCAACGTCAACGTCAACGGCAAGGCCGAAGAAAAAGCGGTTGAGCCGCGCACCCTGCTGATCCACTTCCTGCGCGAGGAACTCAACCTCACCGGCGCCCACATCGGCTGCGAAACCAGCCACTGCGGCGCCTGCACGGTCGACATCGACGGCCAGTCCGTCAAGGCCTGCACCCACCTCGCGGTGCAGTGCGACGGCTCCGAGGTCCTCACGGTGGAGGGCCTGGCCAACAAGGGCGTGCTGCACGCCGTGCAGGAAGGTTTCTACAAGGAACACGGCCTGCAGTGCGGCTTCTGCACGCCCGGCATGCTGATGCGTGCCTACCGCTTCCTGCAGGAAAACCCCAACCCGAGCGAAGAAGAGATTCGCCACGGCATGGCCGGCAACCTGTGCCGCTGCACGGGCTACCAGAACATCGTCAAGGCCGTGCAATACGCGGCCAAGAAGTTGCAAGAACCCGTCGCCGCCTGACGCCCCAACCCTAGGAGAACACCACATGAATGCACCGGTACCAAACGCCGAAGCCCGTGAACTCGCCCTGGCCGGCATGGGCGCTTCGCGTCTGCGCAAGGAGGACGCCCGCTTTATTCAAGGCAAAGGCAATTACGTTGACGACATCAAGATGGCTGGCATGCTGCACATGGACATCGTGCGCTCACCGATTGCCCATGGCCGAATCGTCAAGATCAACAAGGAAGCCGCTCTCGCCATCCCAGGCGTGCACGCCGTGCTGACCGCCGACGACCTGAAACCGCTCAAGCTGCACTGGATGCCCACACTGGCGGGTGATGTGGCCGCCGTGCTGGCCGACGAGAAGGTGCACTTCCAGATGCAGGAGGTGGCCATCGTCATCGCCGACGACCGCTACATCGCCGCCGACGCGGTGGAGGCCGTCGAGGTGGAATACGAAGAGCTGCCAGTGGTGCTCGACCCCTACGCCGCATTGCAGCCCGATGCACCCGTGTTGCGCGAAGACCTGGCCGGCAAGACCGAAGGCGCCCACGGAAAGCGCGAGCACCACAACCACATCTTCACCTGGGATGCGGGCGACAAGGCCGCGGCCGATGCCGCCTTCGACAACGCAGCGGTCAAGGTGTCGCAGCACATGCACTACCCGCGTGTGCACCCCTGCCCGCTGGAGACCTGTGGCTGTGTGGCGAGCTTCGACCCCATCAAGGGCGAGCTCACCACCTTCATCACCTCGCAGGCGCCCCACGTGGTGCGCACCGTGGTGTCCATGCTCTCGGGCATCCCCGAGTCCAAGGTCCGCATCGTCAGCCCCGACATCGGTGGCGGCTTCGGCAACAAGGTCGGCATCTACCCCGGTTATGTGTGTGCTATCGTGGCCTCCATCGTGCTGGGTCGCCCGGTGAAATGGGTGGAAGACCGCATCGAAAACATCTCATCCACCGCCTTTGCCCGCGACTACCACATGGACGGTGAAATCGCCGCCACGGCCGACGGCAAGATCACCGGCCTGCGCGTCAACGTGGTGGCCGACCACGGTGCGTTCGACGCCTGCGCCGATCCCACCAAGTTCCCCGCCGGCCTGTTCCACATCTGCTCAGGCAGCTACGACATCCCGGCGGCCTACGCCAGCGTGAAGGGCGTCTACACCAACAAGGCGCCCGGTGGCGTGGCCTACCGCTGCAGCTTCCGCGTGACCGAAGCCGTGTACCTGGTGGAGCGCATGGTCGACGTGCTGGCGCAGAAGCTGGGCATGGACAAAGCCGAGATCCGGGAAAAGAACTTCATCAAGAAGGAACAGTTCCCCTACACCAGCGCGTTCGGCTTCGAATACGATTCGGGCGACTACCACACGGCCTTGAACAAGGTGTTGGATGCGGTGGATTACAAAGGGCTTCGCGCCGAACAGGCGGCCAAGCGCGCCGACCCCAACAGCCCGACGCTGATGGGCATCGGCCTGGTGACCTTCACCGAAGTCGTTGGCGCCGGCCCGAGCAAGATGTGCGACATCCTGGGCGTGGGCATGTTCGACTCGTGCGAAATCCGCATCCACCCCACCGGCTCGGCGCTCGCCCGCATGGGCACGATCACGCAAGGCCAGGGCCACCAGACCACCTACGCGCAGATCATCGCCACCGAGCTGGGCATTCCGTCGGAAGTGATCCAGGTCGAGGAAGGCGACACCTCGACCGCGCCTTACGGCCTGGGCACCTACGGCTCGCGCTCCACGCCGGTGGCCGGTGCGGCCATTGCCATGGCCGCGCGCAAGATCCACGCGAAAGCGAAAAAGATCGCGGCCCACATGCTGGAAGTGAACGAGAACGATCTCGACTGGGAAGTGGACCGCTTCAAGGTCAAGGGCGACGACGCGAAGTTCAAGACCATGGCCGAAGTCGCCTGGCAGGCCTACCACCAGGCCCCGCCGGGCATGGAGCCCGGCCTGGAAGCCGTGCACTACTACGACCCGCCGAACTTCACCTTCCCGTTTGGTATCTACCTCTGCGTGGTGGACATCGACCGCGCCACCGGCGAGACCAAGATCCGCCGCTTCTATGCCCTCGACGACTGTGGCACCCGCATCAACCCGATGATCATCGAAGGCCAGATCCACGGTGGTCTGACCGAAGGTTTTGCCGTGGCCATGGGCCAGCAGATGCCGTTCGATGCACAGGGCAACCTGCTGGGCAACACGCTGATGGACTACTTCCTGCCCACCTTTGTGGAAACTCCGCACTGGGAAACGGATCACACCGTGACACCTTCGCCGCACCACCCCATCGGTGCGAAGGGCGTGGCCGAGTCGCCTCACGTGGGCTCGATCCCGACGTTCACGTCGGCGATGGTGGACGCTTTTGCTCACCTGGGCATGACCCACATGGACATGCCACACAACGCCTTCCGCGTGTGGAAACAGCTCAAGGCGCACGGCCAGAACCTGTAACCCCCCGCCGCGCTGCGCGCGACCCCCCCAGGGGGCGGCGCTGGCGGCCCGGCAAAGCCGGTTCCACGGCGCCCTGGGCTGGCGTGTCGTCACACGCCGTCTTTCGCGCTCCGGTCGGCGAGCTTCTGACCCCTGATTCAACGAAGGTATATCGACATGGAAGTCAAACTCGACAAACGTTACCCGCTGGATGTGGACCCGGCGCGGGCCTGGGCCATTCTGGGGGATCTGAAAACGGTCGCTGGGTGCATGCCTGGCGCCGACCTGAGCGAGCAGCTCTCCGACAGCTCATACAAGGGGAGCGTCAAGGTCAAAGTGGGCCCGGCGGTGGCGCAATTCGGCGGCACGGTCGATGTGCTGGAGAAGGACGAAGACGCGCGCAAGATGGTGTTGCGCGGCAAGGGCGCCGACAAGGGCGGATCGTCGGCCTCGATGGACATGACGGCCCAGATTGAAGCCGACCCGGCCAATCCGTTGCACAGCGTTTTGCACGGCGATGCAGCGGTCATCGTCAACGGCAAGTTCGCCCAGTTCGGTGGCCGTCTGATGGTGCAGGTATCCGACATGCTGCTGGAGCAGTTTGTCGAAAACTTCCGCCAGGCGGCCCATGCTTTGCCAGCACCCGGAGGTGCGGCCGAGACAACCGCTTCGGTTGCTTCGCCGGAAACCGCTGCAGCGACCACCACGGAAACCGCGGCGCCCCAACCTGCGGCGCCGACCCCGCGCCCAGCCCCGCCCAAAGTGGCCAAAGAAATCAATGGCCTGGCGATTGTCTGGACGCTGATCAAAAACTGGTTTTCGAGCCTGTTTGGCAAACGGGACTGAGCATGACAGACACCCATTCCGCTCCCGCCGACCGCGCCTTGCGCGAAGCCTTGCAGCGGGTGGGTTACCTCGCCGACGAAGACCTCGCCACCACGGTGTGGCTGGCCGGGGAATTGCAGCGGCCTTTGCTGCTGGAAGGCGATGCGGGCGTAGGCAAAACCGCGCTGGCCAGCGGCTTGGCAAAAGCCATGGGCGCCGAGCTGGTGCGGCTGCAGTGTTTTGAAGGCCTGGACATGGCGCAGGCCGCCTACGAGTGGAACTATGGGCGCCAGCTCATGGCGATTCGCTTGAACGATGGCCAGCAAGGCGGGGTCAAAGAGTCCGACGTGTTCAGCCGCGATTTTTTGCTGGAGCGCCCGCTGCTGAAAGCCATCAGTCAAGACGGCCCCTGCGTACTTCTGATCGATGAGATTGATCGCGCCGATGAAGCCTTCGAAGCCTTCTTGCTCGAAGTGCTGGCGGAATACCAGATCACCGTGCCTGAAATCGGCACCATCCGCGCGCGCCACATTCCACGTGTGATCCTCACCAGCAACGGCACGCGCGAACTCTCCGACGCGCTGCGCCGCCGCTGCCTCTACCACCACCTCGACTACCCCACGCTGTCGCGCGAAATGGCCATCGTCAAGAGCGCATTGCCCGAGGCGGATACGCGGCTGGTGGAAGAAGCGGTGCAGTTCGTGCAGCGCCTGCGCCAGGAAGACCTGATCAAAATTCCCGGCATTGCCGAAACGCTGGACTGGGTGAGTGCCTTGCACCGCATGCAACACAACGCCCTGCCCGAAGACATGACGGTGATGCTCACCACCCTGGGCTGTCTGCTCAAAACACGGGAAGACCGTTTTCTGCTGGGCACCGACCGCGCGCGCCAGATCATCGAAGGCCGCCGCGCCGTGGGCGTGGCAGAAAAATCCTCAGGGCACGGTTCGGCCCGGGCCACCAGCCCATGAACCCCTCGCTGGCCACGGCGCCCAGCGAAACCCTGGCCGGCTTCGCGGCCCTGCTGCGCGACCACGGTTTGACCGTCGGCATTGCCGAGCAGCAGGCCATGCTGCAGGCCGCGCTCACGCTGGGCCCCTTGCGCGAACAGCGCCTGCAGGCCGCCTGGCGCGCCATCGCCTGCCACAACGCGCGCGAGTGGCGTTTGTGGCCCGACCTGTTCGCCCGCTACTGGCATCCACACCGCCTGCGCGGCGGGGTACGCGTGAGTGGGCAGACGAGACCCTCGCGCGACTTGCGCCAGGCTGTGCAGCAGATGCACGAGCAGCTCGATGCCGCTGCGCAGCCGCCTGCCGGTCAAAACAAGCCCGCGCCTCAAACCGCCGGTGATCAGCCGGGTTTGGGCGAGTCCGAGCTGGACAAGGGCTCCACGCCCAAAGCCCAGGGCGGAGCCAGCCGCACCGAGCCGTTGCAGCAGCGCGATGGCCAGATGTGGCTGCCGCAGGAACTGGGTGCGCTGCAACTGCTGGCGCGCCAGATCACCGCCCGGCTGAAGCCTTTGCCCACCCGCCGCTGGCGCAGCGCACAGCCCGGTCGCCGGCTCGATCTGCGCCAGACCCTGCGCCGCAGCGTGGCCTGGGGTGGTGAGCCGCTGGCGCCCGCCTGGCAGGTGAAGCGCGTGGAACCACCGCGCCTTTTTATCCTGGCCGATGTGAGCCGCTCCATGGAATCGCACGCCCCGCTGTTCCTGCGCATCGCGCGGGCCTTCGCGGTCGAAGCACAGGCGCGGGTGTTCGTGTTTCACACAAGGCTGGCCGAGGTCACGCCACTCATGCAGCGCGACTCGTCCGCTGTTCAGGAAAAAGTCAACGCCGTCACCGCCGGCTTCGGCGCGGGCACCCGCATCGCCGCCAGCCTGACCGAATTCGCCCGCGTGCACGCCCGCGCGCAGCTGCGCCGGGGTGCTCGGGTCTGGGTGATGTCCGACGGGTTCGACACCGACGAACCCGAGCACCTGGCGACCGCCTTGAAAGCCTTGCGTGGCCACGGTGCCCGCATCACCTGGTTCCACCCCACGCGCCAGATCCCGGCGGCCGCTGCGCTGCAAGGTGCACGCGGCCAGATCGACCGATTCATTCCCCTGGCGAGCATGGCCGATCTGGCTGCGGCCCGCCAACGGCTTCATTAGGAGACAGACCATGACCCCCAACGACTGGATTGCCCACGCTGCCCGCTTGCAAGCCGCAGAGCAGGCTTTCGCCTTGGTCACCGTGCTGCGGGCGCAAGCGCCCACCTCGGCCAAAGCCGGCGACAAGGCCCTGGTCACGGCCGATGGCCAGATCCACGGCTGGATCGGCGGCGGCTGTGCCCAACCAGCGGTGCTGAAGACCGTGCGCCAGGCGCTGGCCAGCGGTCAGCCGCAAAGCATCCGCATCGCGCCCACCGATGAAACCGCCGAGCGTAGCCTGGGCGACATCCTGGAGTTCGGCATGGCCTGCCATTCCGGTGGCACGCTGGAGCTGTTCATTGATCCGGTCTTGCCAGCCACCCAGCTCACCGTGTTCGGCGATTCGCCGGTGGCGCGGGCCTTGGTGGGACTGGCACCTCGCGTGGGTCTTCGCGTTGCGCTGGTGGCCGACAAAGCCAGCGCTGTGGATTACCCGGATGCAGCATCCGTGGTGGACAGCGACGATGCCGGTCGGGTGGTCGCTCAGTTGGGCGGCGGGGGCTTTGCGGTGGTGGCGACGCAGGGTCGCCGCGACTTGCAATGCCTGAAAGCCGCGCTGGCACTGGGCCCCAGCCACCTCTGGTTCGTGGCGAGCGCGCGCAAGGCCGAGGTGCTGCGCCAGAGTTTGATCTCGGCGGGCGAAGACGCCACCGGTGTGGGCCGCATCATCGCGCCCGCTGGCGAAGCCATCGGCGCCCACACGCCGGAAGAAATCGCC
>JBFHEQ010000094.1:0-9059 GCA_041584075.1 Hydrogenophaga sp. | reverse complement strand
GCAGGCGTGCACACATCCACGGGATCAGGCGCGCATCTACATTGACGGTAGAAGACAAGACGTGGCTCTGAATCACAACCGTTCAACAGACCGCGCTCAAGTCTCAGGTTGGAGCCCGCTTTGGCACCCGTGAATCGCAAGGCCCGAACCCAGGTGGTCGACTGAAATTCAATGCACCTCTTCGACGATCGGGTGTGCGTATTCCCACCCGATCAGCGCACGGGCGCCCAGGTAGGCATTCCTCAGTCGCTCGGAAAGGCTGTTCAAATCCACTTCGCCATGGGTGTCGCAAGGCACCGACACGCCCTGGCCTTGCGGCAGCAGCGACACAAAGCACAACTGATGGTGTGCCGAGTCATCGTTTTGGGATGTCATGTGCATTCCCCGGTAGTGAGCGGCAACCTGGTGTTACCGGGGCCCGTACCCCATGCCGCGGGCCCCGTATGCCTCGGGTCGCTCAGTCAAGGCACGGCCTCATCTTCTGCCTTTGCCCAGGCGGCAAAGCGCTGCAAAGCGCCCACAAACGCAGGTTTCTTGAGGCTTCGGGGCCATGCCGGGGCGGTGGAGTTGGCCGCGGGCGCTCAGCTGGCGGGGGTTGCCAGGGTGTTGGCCACAGCGCGCGTGGCCGATGGCAGCTCGCCAAACAAACTGCGGTAATCGGCGGCGAAGTGCGAGAGGTGCCAGAAGCCCCAGCGCGCCGCGATGTCGGCGATGCTGGTGGCGGGCTCGCGGCACAGCTCGCTGCGCACCTGATTGAGGCGCAAGGCGCGCAGGTAGGCGACCGGGCTGGTTTGCATCGCCTCCTCAAAAGCGTACTGCAGGGTGCGCCGGGAGGTGCCGATGGCGTGACACAGATCGGGCACGGTGATCAATTCCTGTGCGTGTTCGCGCATGTACTGGCGAGCCCTGGAAACGATGCGGCGCCGACTGGCGGCGGTGGTGGGGAGCGGGAGCGCAGCGGATTCCGCTCGAATGCAGTCGAGCAGCGCACTGGTCAATGACAGGGCCAACATGCGGCGGGCGGCGCCATGAGGCCCGGCGCCACCGGCGGTGTCGCCGAGCTGCAGGGCTGCGCTGACGAGGCTTTTGTAGGCGCCAAGCCGGGCTGCGTTGGCGGGGAGCAGCGCGGGCAAGGCAGGGGCTTCGACCGAGGGTCCGTCCAGCTTGGCGACCAGTTCGTGCAAAGCGCGGGCCTCAACCGACAGCGCGAGGATTTGCATGCCGGCGCCGGCAACCATGTCGAACTCGCCGTTGGCCGAAATGCCGATGAGGTGCTCACCGTGCAGTTTGTGCCCGCAATACCACCCTGGCATTTCCGAGGTACACACCAGCGCCACCGACATGCGGTCGGGGCTCATGCGGCCCGCCTGCACCACGGTCTGGTTGGCCCGCTCGCGAAACACCTGCACCGGGCCCACACACAGTTCGTCCACCTCCCCGTCAAACCGCCCGGCCGTGAGCTGTTCGTAGCGCTGGTCCCAGTGCTGAAGGTTGGCCGCCTGCGTGCCAGCGTCTCGGGCGCGCTTGTGCGAGTGATCGAAGTTCATAAGGACCCGACATGCAAGATACAAGCCATTCTTTCGTGAAAAGGCCGTGAATGCAAATTTGCCAATTTGGGATACCACCTTGACGCGCTTGCCCTTTACCGTGGGCTTTCTGTTTGCCTTCCCAGCCCCTCGAAAGGATTCCCATGATGGATGCCCGTTCCCGTTTCGTTCCCCAGGCCTTGAGCGCTGTTGCGCTCGCAACCGCAGCGCTGTGGTCGCCGGGGGTCATGGCCCACGGCGCCGCTGCCAAAATGGTGGCGCTGAAAGAGGCGGCCAAGGCGTTTGACACCACGGTGCATTGGGACAACTACGCCAAGGTGTTCACGCTCACCCACAACAGCACCATGGTGCGGGTCAAGCCCGGCGCAGCAACTGCGCTGGTCAACGGCTCGCCCATGCCGCTGGCGGTGCCCATGGTGATGCGAAAGGGCACCGCTTTTGTGCCCGACGACTTCTTTCAGCAGGTGTTTCAGTCGGGTCTGGACAAGACGTTTGTGGTGGAAGCCAAGCCCAGCCCGCTGAACCCGCTGACGGCCGATGAAATCAAGACCACGCTGGAGGTTTTGAAGGCCTCGGGCAACTTCAAGCCCGGCTACCGTTTCACCGAAATGGTGCTCAAGGCGCCCCCCAAAGACCAGGTTTGGGCCTATGCGCTGGAGGGCAAGCCGGTTGAGGCGCCCCGCCAAGCCACCTTCGTGATTCTGGATGGGCGCCACCTGTTCGAGGGCACGGTCGATATCGCCAGCCGCGCACTCACACAGTGGCAGGCGGTCGACGGGGCACACGGCATGGTGTTGATCGATGATTTTGGCAACGTGCAGGCCGCCATCGAGTCCAGCAAGGCCTATGCAGACGCGCTCAAGCTGCGGGGCATTGACGATGTCAAGAAGGTGGTGGCCACGCCGCTCACCGTGGGCTACTTTGGCGGCAAAGACGGACTGACCCAGGACAAGCGCCTGCTCAAGGTGGTGAGCTACCTGGACGTGGGTGACAACAACTACTGGGCGCACCCGATCGAAGACCTGGTGGCGGTGGTGGACCTCGAAAAGAAGGAGGTCATCAGCATCGAGGACCAGGGTGTGACACCGGTGCCGATGAAGCCCACACCGTACGACGGCAGCGACCGCAAGCCCAGCGCCCCGCACAAGCCACTCAACATCATCGAGCCCGAGGGGAAAAACTACACCATCAGCGGTAACACGCTGCACTGGCGCAACTGGGATTTCCACGTTCGCCTCGATTCGCGCACCGGCGTGTCGCTGTCCACCGTGAGCTACAACGACAAGGGAACCAAGCGCAAGGTGATGTACGAAGGCACGCTCGGCGGCATGATCGTGCCCTATGGCGACCCCGATGTGGGCTGGTACTTCAAGGCCTACCTGGATTCCGGCGAATACGGGATGGGCACGCTGACCTCACCGATCGAGCCCGGCAAAGATGCCCCGCAAAACGCGGTTTTTCTGGATGCCACCATCGCCGACTACACCGGTGCGCCGATGACGATCCCCAACGCGATCGCCGTGTTCGAGCGCTATGCAGGGCCAGAATTCAAACACCAGGAGATGGGCAAGCCCAACCTCAGCGCGGAGCGGCGCGAACTGGTGGTGCGATGGATCAGCACCGTGGGCAACTACGACTACCTGTTCGACTGGGTGTTTGCCGAAAACGGCACCATCGGCATCAATGCCGGCGCCACCGGCATCGAGGCGGTCAAGGGCGTCAGAACCCGCACCATGCAAGACGCCACTGCCGCCGAAGACACCAAATACGGCACGCTGCTTGACCACAACATCGTGGGCACCACCCACCAGCACATCTACAACTTCCGCCTCGACATGGATGTGGACGGCGAGCAGAACTCGCTCACCGAGATCGACCCGGTGGTGCTCCCCAACACCGATGGCGGTCCACGCACCAGCACCATGCAAACCGTGCAGCGCACGGTGGCCACGGAAAAGCAGGCGGCGCAGAAGTTTGACCCGGCCACGATCCGGCTGCTGAGCAACCCGGGAAAAACCAACAAGGTGGGCAACCCGGTGTCGTACCAGCTCATGCCCTACGCCGGCGGCACCCACCCGATCGCCAAAGGCGCCAACTTCGGGCAAGACGAATGGATCTATCACCGCCTGAGCTTCATGGACAAACAGCTCTGGGTCACGCGCTACAACGCCGACGAACGTTTTCCCGAAGGCCGTTTCCCCAACCGCTCGAGCAAAGACACCGGCCTGGGCCAGTTCAGCGCCGACGACCAGTCCATCACCAACACCGACAACGTGGTGTGGCTGACCACGGGCACCACCCATGTGGCGCGCGCGGAAGAGTGGCCGATCATGCCCACCGAATGGGTGAACGTGTTGCTCAAGCCCTGGAACTTCTTCAGCGAAACGCCGACTCTGGGCCTGGTGCAAACACCGGCGAAAAGCGCCGCGAAGTGAGCTGGACCCGCGCGGGGCAGACAGGCGGCCACGGCTTGCGGCACCGATCTGCCCTGCGCGTTTGGATGTATGGACAAGGGCGCGACCCCGGTGGTGCTGGGTGACGCCGTGGCTTGCGTTCGCCCCAATGCCCCGCGGGAAACCCTTGCTTGAAGCGCTTTGACGGGAACCGCTTTGCACGACACAATTTCGGGAGCATGAGCACCAACACAACCCCCACGACCACCAACACCACCACCGAATGCGCCGACATGAGCGCCGACATAAGCGCCCCATTGAATCTGCAGCGCAAAGCCGCCATCACACGCGGCGGCGCGTTCGACCATGCGGGGCGGGTGCAAGTCGAACGCATGGCCCACTTCGACATGGGCCGCACGATCTTTGGCGGTCTTGAGGGGGTAGCCCGCAAGATCATGGAAGAGAAGCTGGCCAAAGAACCGGTATGGGACCGCGCCACCTCAGCCGGTATCGAGGCGGCCTACGCCGAAGCCGAATCGGCGCAGCCTGCGCCAGCGATCGACCAACGGCTGATCGACTTCATGGTCAAGGAGTGCGACTTCAGCATGGAGCACGCCGATGGGTCCTTTCTTGAACACCTGGTGTTCTGTCACCACTACGCCGCCCGCCATTACCCCGGCCACTCGCCCAACGTCGCCCTGCTGCACTCGATACTGGGCACCGCCACCAACACCTTCGCCATGGACGCAGCCAAGCTGCCCATGCTCAAGGCGCTGCTCACCGATTTTGAAGCGTTGCACGTTGAAACCTTCCCCTCGATCCTGCGGCTGCTCTACAACGATGGCCTGCTCAACGAGCTTGAGCACAACCTGCACCGCCTCGGCGAACTCAAGGCGCTGCACTTCCATCGTGTGATCGACAACGAAGCGCTCGCTATCGATGCGGACAACCTCTGGATCAACCTGAACTACCACCTGATGCACTTCGTCGACTTCATGCCGTCGGCCAACTGGTCGACGCACCGGGCCGATCCGCTGCTCCAGATGTTTGAAAAGCTGTCGAACCTGCTCGACCGCGCTGGCCAGCGTCAGGCCCGGGTCGAGGTCGTGTTTCCGCAAACCAGGACCGCCCCGGTGGGCGAAAACCGCAGCCTGTTCGGCCGCATCAGCGACGGGCTGCCCCCGGCGGTCAAGCTCACGCTGGCCCGCAAAGCCATCCGGAAGTATTCCGCTTTGGCCGGGCACGATCTCTCGTACCAGCTCGAGTGGAAAGGCTGACCCGCCTCCCCGGGCCCGGTCAATCGGGGAGGCCGGGGTGGCTGCGCGCATGCCGCAAGCCTGAATCCCCAAAATAAAGGGTGTCCGGTGGTGTCCGGTGGCTTCCTGGGAACTCCAGAATCGTGTTCTGGGTACGATTCCCGCACGGTGCAGCTTGATGCCCGCTCAGTCGGTCCAGGCTCAGGTACGGAAGCGCCTTGCCGCGCTGCTCAGGTCGATGCTGAACACCTTCCACGCAGCGCCCGCGCTTTGATGGGTGGCGTATGGGCCGGTTTTTGCCCCTTTTTTGTGGCGCCGGTCCCTCATCGAATCGGTACCATGAAGGGCGAGATTGCAGGCAACTTGACCCATTGCCTCTGATCTGGGACGCCCGGTTGCGGCGGCCATGGGATTTCCGGTGCGGATGAGGCGCCGGAAGACCCGGCCCCGGGCACCACCATCCCGCCTTGATCTATCATGACGGTGCAGTCTTTTTCCGAGGAATCAACTTCATGAATCCTGACGTCGCACAAGATCATCATGATCCGTCGTCGGGCACTGCGGCCGAAGCGCCGCCGCACGATTGGGCAGCGCACAAACTTGCGCTGGAGATGCAGAACGAGGCCTTGCGGAGTTCGCAGATGGCGCTGGTCGCATCGCGCGACCGATATGCCGATTTGTACGAACGCGCTCCCGTCGGCTACCTCACCCTGGATGCCGAGGGCCGGATTGACGACGCGAATCTCACGGCCGTCTCGCTGCTGGGGGCCGAAAAAAACGAGTTGCTGCAAACGCTGTTTGTGTCGCTGATCGGTGTGGAAGATCAAAGCCGCTGGGTCGAGCTGGTTTCAGAGCTTCGGCAGGCCGACAAGCCAAGGCATGTGACACTGGCGCTCCGACGCGGCGAAGGGGCGGCCTTTCAGGCGCGACTCGACTGCACGCCCGCCCGGGGAGAATCGGGCAGCAACGGTGGCGCCGGTCTCCGGCTTCGCGTCACCATGAGCGATGTCACTGACCAGGTGGCCGCCGAGTGGGTGGCGGGCATGGAGCGCGATCGTCTCAAAACCGTTCTGGACGCGACCAACGAGCCCATCTTCGTCAAGGACAACGAGCACCGCGTCATTGTCGCCAACCGCGCCTTTTACGAGCTGTTCGGCCTGGAGGAAAGTGCGGTGGCGGGCAAGACGCTGGCAGAGCACGTCCCGGTCAACGAGCAGGTGCATTTTCTGGCCGTCGACCGGCAGGTACTCGATACCGGCATGCCCCATGTGTGCGAAGAGTCGCTCACGCTGAACGGCTTTGAGCGGACCATCGTGACCAGCAAGACGCGTTTCGTTGAAGCCTCTGGCGAAAGGTTCCTGGTCGGCACCATTTTTGACATCACGGAACGCAAGCACGCCGCATTGCGACAGGCTGCGCTTGAAGCCCAGCTGCGCGAGTCGCAAAAGATGGAGGCCATGGGCACGCTGGCTGGCGGCATTGCGCACGACTTCAACAACATCGTGGCGGCCATCCTGGGCAATGCTGAACTGGCTCGGCAAGATGCCGAAGGCAACACGGCTGCGCTGGAGAGCGTAGAAGAGATCCGGAAAGCCGCTTCTCGGGCGCGCGAACTCGTGCAGCAAATCCTTTCCTTCAGCCGCCGCCAGCCAACGTCGCTCAAGGCCACGGCCCTGGGCACGGTGGTCGACGAAACCCTGCGCCTGTTGCGCGCCACCTTGCCGGCGCGCATCGAGCTGGCATCGCATTGCGAAACAGAGGTGCCGCTGGTCCTGGCCGATGCCAACCAGATCGTGCAGGTGCTGATCAACCTGGTGACCAATGCCATGCAGGCGATGGCGGATCGCCCGGGCCGTATCGAATTTGGCCTGCAGGCCACCACATTCGACGTCTTGCTGCGGCAGTGGCCTGATGCACCCATGCAGCTGCATGTGAAACGACCGGAACGCCTGGTCAGGCTGACGGTCAAGGACGACGGACCGGGCATGGATGGTCCCACACTTGAGCGCATTTTTGAGCCTTTCTTCACCACCAAGCCGGTGGGCAAAGGCACGGGGCTGGGCTTGTCTGTTGCCCACGGGATCGTTCAAAAACACGAAGGTGCGATCCAGGTGCAGAGCCAGCCTGGACAGGGCACGACCTTCGCGGTGTGCCTGCCAGCCTTCGAAACCCCGGCAGAAGCCCCCGCAGATGAACAAGGCGAAGTCCCGACCGAAGACCCGACCGAAGCGCTGAGCGGAGTTCGGCGCGAAATTAGGAGCGAAGTGCCGGTCGAATCAAGCCCGGCGGTTGCGCGAAGCAAAAGCATCCTCTATATCGACGACGATGAATCGCTGGTGCGCCTGATGACGCAGTTGTTGAAAAGGCAGGGTTTTCAAGTGACCGGCTACACCGATCACCTGGAAGCGCTGCTGGCGTTGCGCGCCGATCCAGCCGCTTTCGATCTGGTCCTGACCGACTACAACATGCCTGGCAAGTCGGGCCTGGCTGTGGCGCGCGAAGTGCGGGTGATCAACCCCGGCTTGCCCGTGGCGGTGATTTCGGGTTTCATCGATCAGGCGCTGCTGACGCAGGCCGCGGGTGCCGGGGTTTGTGAACTGATCTTCAAAGCGCAAGATGTGGCGGTGTTGTGCGAGTCGGTGCTGAAGGCCTGGCAGAAAGCCAAAGACAGGACCTGACATGGCGCTTCACGGTTGTGCAACGGGTGGCCAGCCTTCGCATGGGGTTCCCAGGGCTGTGTCCTCCCTCAAACCATCGACGCCCGGTGCGCGCCAAAACCCGCCATCGCCCCATCGGCCACCGCCAGTGTCACATTGCCGGCCGCGCGCGCTGCGTCGCCACAGGCGAACACATTGGGCACGGTGGTCGCCTTGCCTTCGTCCACCTGGATGAACAGGCCCATGGGGCCTTCTTCCAGCGAGCAGCCCAGTTGTTCGGCCAAAAGGCTGCTCTGTTGCGTGCGGGGTTGGGTGAAAAGGCCGTTCATGCCCAGTGTGCGCCCGTCTTGCAGCACCACGTCGGCATGGCCGTCAATGCGCGCGATCAAGGCGCTTTCCACCTGCGTGCCGCGGCGGGTGATGGCGGCCAGTTCTTCGACCTGGGGCGTGTAGGCGCCGTTCAGGAACAGGGTGGGGCTGCCCCAGTCGGGCAGCATCAGCGCGTGGTGCAGAGCCAGGGGCGACGCGGCAATGATGCCGATTCGGCCGGCGCCCAGCTCGTAGCCGTGGCAGTAGGGGCAGTGGAAGGCGCTGCGGCCCCAGCGCTCGGCCAGGCCGGGCACGGGCGGCAGCTCGTCGCTCACGCCGGTGGCGATGATGAGCCGCTTGGCGCTGACGGCGGTGGTGCCGACCCGGAACGCCAGGCGCCCATCGCTCGCCACGCGGGCGTCTTCGGCGGTGCCGTGCAGCCACTCCACGTTGGGGTAGTTCATCAACTGCTCTCGGGCGTCGGCCGCGATCTCGGCGGGCGGGCGGCCGTCCTGGCTCAGGTAGCCGTGGGATGTGCCGCCCGCTGCGTCCACAAAGCGGTTGCGGCGCTGCCCTGCGTCGACGACCAGCACCTGGCGCCGGGCCCGTGCGAGCTGCAGGGCGGCGGCCAGGCCTGCATAGCTGCCGCCGACAACAGCGAAATCAACCTTGATCATGGGTGTGGTCCTGTAACTGGTGGTGGCCCGCATGGCCCAGCTTTTTGTGCTGTGCCAGGCGGTGGTGAAGATCGTCGGCCAGCGTGGCCAGCGTGACCGCGCCAAAGCGCTTGAGCAACATGGCCTCGGCCTCTTGCACGGCGCCGGTGAGGGCGGTGTTGACGGCCTGGGCGACCAGGCAGGTGGGCCGGTCTTCCCGGAAACCCAGCGACACCAGGGG
>JBFHEQ010000093.1:0-9212 GCA_041584075.1 Hydrogenophaga sp. | reverse complement strand
GGTTGAGCGCACCCACGGGTGGCGAGATCGACATGTCGTTGTCGTTGAGCACCACCAGCAGCCGGCCGTCGGCAATGCCTGCGTTGTTCAGGGCTTCGAAGGCCATGCCGGCGGTCATGGCGCCATCGCCAATGATGGCCACAGACCGGCGTCCGCTGCCCTGGATCTTGGCCGCCAGGGCCATGCCCAGCGCAGCAGAGATGCTGGTCGACGAATGGGCCGTGCCAAACGTGTCGTATTCACTCTCGTCACGGCGAGGAAAGCCGCTGATCCCGCCAAACTGGCGCAAACCGCCCATGCCTTCCCGGCGCCCCGTCAGGATCTTGTGGGGATAGGTCTGGTGACCCACATCCCATACCAGGCGGTCTTCGGGGGTGTTGAACACGTAGTGCAAGGCCACCGTGAGCTCCACGGTCCCGAGGTTGGAGCTCAAGTGACCACCCGTGCGCGAGACGCTGTCCAGCACAAACGCGCGCAACTCATCGGCCAGCGGATGCAACTGCGTGCGCGGCAGGAGGCGCAGGTCGGCTGGCGATTGGATGTTGGGAAGGATGGAACTCATGGCTGTCTCATGTTGCGGCATCGGCGTCGGCGTCTGGCGGGTCAGCTGGTGCGCTGCCCCACCCAGTCGGCGAGCTCGTGCAAATGATGGGTATGGGTCAACGCCGTCTGCTGCAAAGCTTCGTGCGCCCGGTCCAACAATTGGTCGGCACACGCCTGCGCACCGGTCAGACCCATGAGGGATACAAAAGTGGGTTTGTCGCTGGCAGCGTCTTTGCCTGCCGTTTTACCCAGTGTTGCGGAGTCGGTGGTCACATCCAGAATATCGTCAACGACCTGGAAAGCCAGCCCCAGCGCGTCACCATAGGTGACCAGCTGCTGCATCGCTTGTGGCGACACTTCCCCGGTGGAGGCGCCCATGACCACGCTGGCCTGCAACAAGGCGCCGGTTTTGAAGCGGTGCATGGTCTCCAGTGAGGCACGGTCGAGCTGGGCACCAACGCTGGCCAGGTCGATCGCCTGACCGCCGGCCATACCGGCGGCGCCCGCGGCCCGGGCCAGCAAGCGGCACAAACGGGACGCCAGGACCCCATCCGTCCCCGGCACCTCGGGCACCAGCAACTCAAACGCCAGGGCCTGCAGCGCATCGCCTGCCAGCAAAGCCTGGGCTTCGCCAAACTGCACGTGAACGGTGGGTTTACCGCGCCGAAGGACATCGTTGTCCATGCAGGGCATGTCATCGTGCACCAGCGAATACGCGTGGATCAGTTCGACCGCACAGGCCGCACGCAGCGACATATCCGCATCCCCACCCACGGCCTCTGCCGCTGCCAGCACCAGCAACGGTCGCAGTCGCTTGCCCCCATCCAGCACGGCATAGCGCATGGCTTCGCCCAGGCGGGCCGGCGCCTGAGCCGGCACCCATTCACCCAGAGCCCGTTCTACGACGCCTTGTTGCTCAGCGCGCCAGGTGGAGAATGCACCGCTCATGCGTCCTCCCAAGGCTTGAGCTCGTTCTTGTCCAGTTGCTGAATCTGCTGCTCAACAGCCGCCAGGCGGGAGCGGCAAAACGACAGCAACAAGGCACCGCGCTGGTAGTGGGTCAACAACTGGTCCAAAGGCAATTGCCCCGCATCGAGCTGACTCACCAGTTGCTCCAGCTCGGCCAGAGCCGCTTCGTAGCTGGCCGGCGTGTCTGCGGCAGCGGACGCACGGCTGGACTTGGTCGATTTGGAAGGAGTGGATGCGGTCATGCAGGGGTTGGAACGAAGGGCGCTCAAATGGCGGAGCCTCCGAGGAGGAGGTGGCAGGGCGGAACGATCTGCAGCATTCGCAGACCACCACCCAAAAACCAGACATTTTATCCGCGCGATGTGCATGCACCCCAGCGCTGCACAAGCTGTGGCTGGCTCAAGCAGCTGGAGGGTGCTCCAGCACTCGCGTACAGCCCACCTTCGACCCTTGCTGGGGTGTCGAACCCGGCGCAGCGCCCCACGATAAAGAATCCGAGGTGAGTACTGGGCATCCCCAATGTGGATTTCCACAGTTCAGAGTAGAATCGACCCTCTTTTTTTCTCCACTGTCGGATCTCACCAATCCGGAGGGACGCACCACTCCACCCATCCCGCGCGAATTGATTTTTCGACCAGCGCTTACCCTGCCCCTTCATAGGGGGAGCCTTCAGGTCAGGACCCCATGTCTGATTTAAGTCTTCAATTTCAGCAGGCCAGAAGCCAACTCCCGGTTTCCAGCTATTTTGACGATGCGCTGTTTCAGCGCGAGATGGAAACCATCTTTCAGCAAGGGCCCCGCTACGTGGGGCACCAGCTCGCTGTTCCCCAGCCCGGTGACTACCACGCCTTGCCTCAAGAGGCGGGTGGACGCGCACTCGTGCACACGGGTCAGGGCATCGAACTCGTGTCCAACGTGTGCCGCCACCGGCAGGCCATCATGCTCAAAGGGCGCGGCAACCTGGGCGTGACTCAGGCCGGCAGCGCGGGCGGCAACATCGTGTGTCCGATCCACCGCTGGACATACAGCGGTGGTCAGGGCACGAGCAGCAAAGCCGGCCATTTGCTCGGCGCACCGCATTTTTCGCACGACCCCTGCCTGGACCTCAACAACTACAAGTTGCAAGAGTGGAACGGACTGCTGTTCGAGGACAACGGCCGCGACATCGCCGCCGACCTGGCCGGCATGGGCCCGCGCAGCCAGCTCAATTTTGACGGCATGGTGCTCGACCATGTGGAGCTGCACCGCTGCAACTACAACTGGAAAACCTTCATCGAGGTCTACCTCGAGGATTACCACGTGGGCCCGTTCCACCCGGGACTGGGCAATTTCGTCACTTGCGACGACCTGCGCTGGGAATTCAAGCCCGAGTATTCGGTGCAGACCGTGGGCGCGCAGAACCTGGCGGGCAAGGCAGGCAGCCAAGCCTACGAACGCTGGCACAAGGCACTCATGGCGTTCCGCAACGGCGAAGCACCGGACCATGGTGCCATCTGGCTGACCTATTACCCCCACATCATGGTGGAGTGGTACCCCCATGTGCTGACGGTTTCGACGCTGCACCCGGTCAGCCCGACCGAGACGCTGAACATGGTGGAGTTCTACTACCCCGAAGAGATTGCGGCGTTCGAGCGTGAGTTCGTGGAGGCCCAGCGGGCCGCTTACATGGAGACCTGCATCGAAGACGACGAAATCGCCGAACGCATGGACGCGGGCCGCAAGGCCTTGATGGCGCGCGGCGACAACGAAGTGGGCCCCTACCAGAGCCCCATGGAAGACGGCATGCAGCACTTCCACGAGTGGTATCGCGACCGGATGCGAACGGAGTGAGCATCTGGACCGTATCGTCGCAGGCGGCGCAGGGAGTCTCCAGCCCAGCTTCCGGCAAACAGTGCCCCCCACCCAGGGCACCGTGGAACTGGCTCTGCCAGGCCGCCAGTGCCGCCCCCCTTGGGGGGGAGACGCCGCAGGCGGCGCAGGGGGGATAGATCTTGCAAGCTCTGTGGATGGTGCTCGGCGCCTTTTTGTTCGCCACCATGGGGGTGGGCATCAAATACGCCTCCGACGATTTCAACAGCTTTGAAATCGTTTTCTACCGAGGGCTGGTCGGCGTGATCTTCCTGATCGGACTCACGCGGGCCCGTGGTGTGTCGCTGAGAACCCAAGTCCCCATGATGCACCTGTGGCGCAGTGTTGTGGGCGTCACCGCCCTGGCCAGCTGGTTTTACGCCATCGGCCAGTTGCCACTGGCCACAGCCATGACGCTCAACTACATGAGCAGTGTGTGGATCGCCGCTTTTTTGCTGGGCGGCTCCATCCTGATGCAAGGCCGGCAAGCCCCCATCCGCCAGCAAGGCCCCCTGTTCATTGCCGTGATCAGCGGCTTCATCGGTGTCGCCATGATGCTGCGACCCAGCTTTACCCAGGAGCAGATGGGCGGCGCGCTGCTGGGCCTGATCTCGGGCATTTTTTCGGCTTTTGCTTACTTGCAGGTCGCCGCACTGGCCAAGGCGGGTGAACCCGAGAGCCGCACCGTGTTCTATTTCTCGTGTGGTGCGGTGCTGGTGGGTGCCGTGGGCATGGCGGTGGTCGGCGTGCACGCGTGGACCTGGCCGGGCGCCCTGTGGCTGTTCCCCATCGGCATGCTGGCGGTGCTCGGACAACTGTGCATGACCCGGGCCTACGCCAGCGGCCACACCCTCGTGGTGGCCAACCTGCAGTACTCGGGCATTGTTTTTGCCGGCATCTACAGCCTGACGCTCTTTGGCGACCGCCTGCCCCTGATCGGCTGGGCTGGCATGGGGCTCATCATCGTCAGCGGCATCACGGCCACCGTGTTGCGCGAGCGCCGGGTGCCCAACGCCCCGGCCGAAGAACACTGACACACACGCTGCACCGGTGTTTTCCGGCATAGGCATGTTGTATGCCATGTTGCACAATGGGTAATGCATTCCACCCTGATCACCGCAAAAGACCTCTACAAAAGTACCCAACAAGACAGCGCCAACCGGCCGCTGGTTTTTGATTGCAGCTTTGACCTCGCCAGCGCAGATGCGGGTTTGGCGCAATACCACCAGGCCCACATTCCGGGCGCCGTCTACGCCCACCTTGATCGCCACTTGAGTGACAAGGCCCACCCCTTGGGCGCACGCGCCGGGCGCCACCCTTTGCCGGAGCGTGAAACCTTTGCCGGCTGGCTGGCCAGCCAGGGCCTGGCCCGCCAGCAACAGGTGGTGGTGTACGACCGCCAGGGAGCTCACTACTGTGGGCGCATGTGGTGGATGCTCAAGTGGTGCGGCCACGAAGCCGTGGCGGTCCTCGATGGTGGTTTTGGCGCCTGGCAGGCGGCTGGATACGCCGTGGAAGCGGGCGAACAGCCGGCCACATCTGCGCACCCGGATCGCCCGTTCACGACTGGCCCATCCCTGGCGACCATCGCACAGGCCAGCAGCGTCGCCGGTCAGCTGGGCTCGCCCTCGCAAACCGTCATCGACGCCCGCGGCGCCCCGCGCTTCCGCGGTGAGGTGGAACCCCTGGACCCCGTCGCTGGCCACATACCCGGCGCCCTCAACCGCCCCTTCACCGACAACTTCCTGCCCGATGGCCGCTTCAAACCTGCTGCAGATTTGCGCAACGAGTTTGAGCGCCTGCTGGAAGGCAAGGACCCTGCCGGGGTGGTGCACCACTGTGGCAGCGGCGTGACGGCCACACCCAACATCCTGGCCATGGAACTGGCCGGCTTGGGCCGGTCGGCGCTGTTCCCAGGCAGCTGGAGCGAGTGGAGCAACACGCCGGGATTGCCGGTGGCGAAAGGGTGATGGATCGCACGCTGGCTCCAGATTGCTGGGGTCCAGAAAACGTCCGACCGTCAAGATTGCCGTGGAACGCCCGATATACACCACACAATCACCCCCAACCGCCGCCGACCCACGCCCCATGCCGCCCTCTCCAGCGCCCAAGGTCGCTGAATCACAAAAGCGTCCATCCGACTACACGCTGCTGGCACACAGCAGCGATCTGGCCTTTCGTGCCGAGACCCTGCGCAAGCTGGCGATCTTCGTGGCCCTGGTGGCAACGGCGCTGTGCCTCTTCATGTACTGGGAAGCGCCAGGTGGTACGGAGGTCTATGCGGCGGCGATGATCGCTGCCCTCAGCCTACTGGTCGTTTTTTTGGTTCACATCGGGCTACCGCAGTACACAGCCCACATCCTAGGTTTCGGCGTGATGGCCGCAGCCAGCTTCGGGATCTATTCGTTTGGTTCTATACGGAGCGGTGCCTCATTCATCTTCGTGGCAGCGGTCGCAGGCATGGGCAGCTTGATGGGATTGCGAGCGCTGCTGACCTCTGTAGTGATCAGCGTGGCTTCACTGGGTGTTCTGGCCTGGGGCGAGAATGCCGGCTGGCTCCCGACACCCAACATGCAGGTTGGCCTTAAGGTCTGGGTCACCCAGGCCACCTGCATTCTGGTCGTGGCAGCGATGGTGTATTTTTCCCGGCTGCGCACGCATGCTGCCTGGCAACAACGGCTGACAGAACTGGAGGCGAGAAAAGCGGTTGAGCAGGAGCGCGACCGGGCACTGGAACGCTCGGCCCGCATTTTCCGGATTGCTCCGAGTCCCATGGTCGCGCAAGCCGCCGCCACCGGTGAGATTGTGGACGTCAACCCAGCGTTTGAAGCCTGCTACGGCTACACGCGTGACCAGATTCTGGGGCGAACGGATGAGTGCCTGTGGGCGATGCCCGAGCAGCGTGAAGCACACATCCAGAGGCTGCGGCACCACCACCGTGTCCAGCGCGCGGAAGCCATCGGCCTTCGAGCCGACGGTCAACAGTTCGAAGCCCGCATATCCAGTGAAATTGGCCGGGATAACGACGATCAACTGATCATCATCACGATCAGCGACGAGACCGAACAGAACGAAGTGTTCAAACGGCTACAAAGATCCGAGGAACGGTTCGCCAAGGCCTTCAACTTCAGCCCGCTGCACCTCGTGATCACGCGCCTGGCGGACGATACCGTGCTGGAAACGAACCGCGCCGACATTCAGAGTCGAACGCATGCTTACGCCGATCCGCGGGGTCGCCCTGCCGGGGAAACCGGCCCCTGGTTTTCCCCCCAGAGCCGGAACCTGTTTGTGGAGCATCTCCGGTCCGCAGGGCATGTGCACGGATACGAGAGTCTACTGATTCAGCCAGACGGCAATACCCTCGACGCCAGGATCTGGGCCGAACAGATCGACTTTGACGGTGTGCCCTGCATGCTGTCTTGCATCGTGGATGTTGGTGAGGAAAAGCGCCGTGAAGCGCAACTGCTCGACCTGGCTCACGGCATGGCCAACCACACCGGGCATGCCTTCTTTGCCGAGCTTGTGCAGACGATGGCCAAGACCATGGGCGCAGACATGGTGTCGGTGGGAGAACTGAACAGCGATCAGATGGTGAACACTCTTGGCGTCTGGCTCGACGGCGAGCCCGCACCCAACTTCACCTACGCGTTGAACGGCACGCCTTGCCAGTTGGCCTCTGGTCAGCGGGAACTGTGTGTCTACCTCGACCAGGTGGACCAGTTGTTCCCCGATGACATCGCACTGGCGCAAGGCTCGTTCAAGGCCTATGTGGGTCAGAGCCTGATCGACGAGGCCGGCCAGACCATCGGGGTGCTGGTTGCACTCTGGCACCACCCCCTGGCCAACCAGGTGGAGGCCACAGCGCTCATGGCCATTTGCGCCGGGCGCGCCAACGCAGAGCTTCTGCGGCTCCAGCGCGATCGCGAGGTACAGAATTTCAACGAAACCCTGGAGCACAGGGTGCGCTCCAGAACTGTCGAACTGCAGAAACTCAACGATGAGCTGGACTCGTTCGCCTATTCGATTTCACACGACCTGAAAACGCCGCTGCGTGCCATTGACGGATTCACGCAGTTGCTCAGCGAGCGCCTGAGTGGCCGCCTCGACGAAGAAGAGCGCCACCTGATGGAGCGTGTGCTGGCGGCCACCCACCGCATGGCCACACTGATGGCAGACTTGCTGGCATTGACCCACGTCAGCCAACAGCCCTTGCAGCACGAGCGCGTCAACCTGAGCATGATGGCCCAGGAGGAGCTGACGCGCTGCCTGGAAAAGCATCCCCGCTCCAACTTGCGCACCCAGATCGAACTGGGCCTGGTGGCGCACGCGGACGCGCGGCTGACCCGCATCGTGCTCAAGAACCTGCTCAACAACGCCGTCAAATACACCCGCGACCAATCCGCGCCACTGATTGAAGTCGGGCGCGTGCCATCGACTTCCGCCGCAGACCAAGATGCACCGGTTTTCTTCGTTCGAGACAATGGTGCGGGCTTTGACATGGCGCATGCCGACAAGCTCTTCAAGCCTTTCCAGCGCCTGCACATGCCCAGCGCTGGCTTCGAAGGCACAGGCATCGGGTTGGCCACGGCTCGGCGCATCATTGAACGACACAATGGCAGCCTGCGCGCCGAAGCCGCCGTGGATCAAGGGGCGACGCTTTACTTTGGTTTCAGTTCCCTCACCAGCGCCCCCTCGAGTGCACCCTGATGCAAGCCTCCACATCCCCCACCCGCTCGGCCACGACCGTTACGCCTGCTGACGGACGAACGTCCAAGCTGCTGGCCCAACACCAACACAGCGCCTCCCTCGCTATTCTGAGCGTACTGAGCGCTTGTGCGCCGCTGGTCACCCTGGGCGTATTCCTGCGAGAGAGTGCCACCCCGTTATTTTGGACAGCGACATCGCTCACCTTGTGCGCATGGCTGGCCTACGCACTGTTCCTCCGGGGCTGGGAGCGGCCCGCCATCAACTTCCTGGTGTTCTCCGTCGTGACCATGTCCATCCTGGCCATCGTGCTCCAGGGCACGGTTCGAAGCGCGGCTGTGCTGGTGCTGATTGCCGCCGTGATCGCCTCAGGATCCCTACTCTCCAGCCGCGCCTTGATCGTCACAACGGTGGTCAGTGTCAGCGCCCTTGCCGCGCTGAACATCGCCGAAAAAATGGGCTGGATGCACCATGGCAATCTGGAAGCAGGCTTGGCGGTCTGGCTCACCCAGAGCGCAGTACTTATCACGGTCCTGGTCAGCGTGTACTACGGCCGCAAGCGGCTGACCGATGCGCTTGAGGAATCCGAGCAGGCACTCGAAAAGTCGCATCGTATCGAAGAGCAGCTGCGAACGAGCGAGCGGTGGTTTGAGGCGCTGTTCCAGAACAACCCCTCTGCTGCCATGGTGCAGCGATATCCCACGCGCGAAGTTATGAACTTGAACACCGCCTATGAAAGCACGTTCAGAGCGCGCAGAGAAAACTTGATGGGCCAACGGCCTCTGATGCTGTGGAGAAACAAGCAGGACCGCGAAAAGTTCATCCACCAGATTGACACACGAGGTCGAGTGCAAGGGCTTCGCACCACCGGCCTGCGTACAGATGGGACATCCTTCGATGCCCTGGTGAGCTCCGAACTGCTCACCGAGGGCGATGAGCGCTTGATGTTGACCGTGACAGTGGACATCAGTGAACAGGAAAGCGCCCGGCGGGCACTGGAATTGTCCGAAGAACGGTTCTCAAAAGCCTTCAACCGCAGCCCTCTGGGCATGACCATCACGCAGCTGTCCAACGGTCGCATTCTGGAGGCGAACGCCGCAAACGAGGCGGTGCTGGGGTACAGGCCTGCGGACTGCGTCGGTTCCACG